>JAVRLX010000007.1:0-13132 GCA_031960985.1 Campylobacterales bacterium
ACTCAGTACCACCTGCGCCCGGGTGAATAGAGACAATCGCATTGCGACCATCGTTTTCGCCGCTTAGCATTACCTCGATTTCCATTTTTTTGATTTTGCGCTCAAGTTCAGGCGCTTCGGCAAAAAGCATCTCTAAGGTATCGCTATCATTTTCAGAGTTTGCTATCTCAAATAGCTCCTTAGCGTCAGATAGAGAACTTCTAACATCTTGATATTTGGTAAACATGGAGCTAAGTTTTGATTTTTGTTTTTGTACTTCGGAGGCTTTTTTTGCATCTTGCCAAAAAGATTCTTCTTGCTCCAGCAGTTCTATCTCTTTTAATTTTGTGGCTATCTCATCTGGTTTTATTAGAGCTACTATATTTGAGAGTTTTGAATCTAGCGTTTTAATGAGTTCTGAGTATTCGTAGGCGTCCAAGATTTCCTCTTTATTATTGTATAATTTTTGTTTAGATTAATCGCTCATTATAGAGGAATAAGGCTTTAAATTGGAAATTTTTAAGAGTGCAAAAGAGTTTAAAAACTACACAAAAAGTTTGCAAGGAACCATAGGTTTTGTCCCTACGATGGGGGCTTTGCATGATGGGCATATCTCTTTAATTAAACGGGCAAAAAGTGAAAACGATTTTTGCATTGTCTCTATTTTTATCAATCCCACGCAATTTTTGGTTGGCGAAGACCTCTCTAAGTATCCAAGACGGATAGAGGCGGATATAAAGCTATGCGAGCTTGCTGGAGTAGATGCTCTATTTTTGCCAAGTGAGGATGAAATGTATGATAACGATGAGCCAACCATTAAGTCCCCTAAAAATAAGGGATATATACTTGAGGGCTTTGTGCGACCGGGTCACTTTGACGGCGTACTAACGGTTGTAATGAAACTACTTAATCTTTCATCGGCTACAAAAGCGTATTTCGGGCAAAAAGATGCGCAACAGCTGATTTTAGTTAAGCAGATGGTGGATAGATATTTTATGGATGTTGAAATAGTGGGGTGTCCTACAGTTAGAGAAAAAGAGGGGCTTGCGATGAGTAGTCGTAACGCTTATCTTGATGAGGAAGAAAAAAAGGCCGCCCTTGCTATCTCAAGATCCCTTTTTGCGGCAAGTTCCGCTGTTGGCGCTGGGGAGCTGGACATCGCAAAAATAGAGGCAAAGATGAGAGAGGAGTTAAAAGGGTTGGAGGTTGAATATATTGGATTTTATGATAGAAATTTAAAAAAACAAGAGAGAGTTGAGCTTAAAAACTCGATAATATTAGTGGCAGCAAGGGTTGGCACAACAAGACTTATAGATAATATTTGGATTTAAAAATGAAAAAAAAGCTTTTTATAGTAAGCCTTGGATGCTCCAAAAATCAGGTCGATAGCGAGGTGATGTTGGCTAAACTTAAAAATTATGAGCTAACAGATGATTATAGCGAAGCGGATGCGATTATCGTCAATACATGTGGATTTATTGATGCGGCAAAGCAGGAGAGTATCAATACCGTATTATCCCTGCACGGTGGAAGAAAAAAGGGCTCTAAGCTTGTAATGGCTGGGTGTTTGTCTGAGAGATACAAAGATGAGCTTCAAAAAGAGCTTAGCGAGGTTGACATTTTTACAGGTGTTGCCGATTATGCGAGGATAGATGAGCTAATAGAGGGCAAAAAAAGTGAATTTACAGAGGGCACTTTCCTAATAGACACTGAAGAGAGGGTTGTAATCAACTCAAACTACCACGCTTACATTAAAATCGCCGAGGGGTGTAATCAAACCTGTAGTTTTTGCGCTATTCCATCTTTTAAAGGAAAACTTTTTTCTAGAAGCGAGGAGTCGATATTAAAAGAGATAGCGGCGCTAAACAAAAAAGGGTACTTTGATTTTAGCCTTGTTGCGCAAGATAGTTCATCATACATGAGGGATAAAGGGATTAAAGATGGACTTGCAACTCTAGTAAAAAAAGTAGATGCGCTAGATGGCGATTTTTATGCAAGGGTTCTTTATCTCTACCCCTCCACAACCGATGAGAAACTAATTGAAGTAATAGCAAATGCCAAAAAATTTGTAAACTATTTTGATATGCCAATTCAACACATCTCAAATAAGATGTTAAAGCTTATGAAAAGAGGGGTTGGCACAACAAAAACGATTAAATTGCTTAAGATGATGAGAGAGGTTCCAAATAGCTTTGTTAGAACATCCATAATAGTGGGGCACCCCGGTGAAACCGATGACGATTTTTATGAGACGCTCTCTTTTATTGATGAGTTTGACTTTGATGCGATAAGTGTGTTTGAGTACTCCGACGAAGAGGGGACAGATGCATACGAGATGAGTGATAAAGTAGATAAAAAAACCATCTCCAAAAGGTTAGGCGCAATCAAAAAAGTGATCTCCAAAAAGATGGCAAAAAAAGCAAAAAGCCAAATTGGAAGTAGTTTTGAGGCGGTATTTGAGGGTGTGAGCGAGGAGCATGAGTATCTATTTAAAGCCAAAAAGAAGATTTGGGCTCCGGAAATTGATGGTGAGATACTAATAAATGAGAACGAAGTGGAAAATCCTGTAATTGGCAAGCTATATAAAATGACGGCTACGGGCGCTGCAAAGGATAAAATAATTGCAAGAATCGATGGGATTGCTTGATAATGTATCGCTTGAAGCTTTAAGGGGCAAAAAGAATCTACTTGCGTTTTCGGGCGGCGTGGACTCTACAGCTCTGTTTTTTTTGCTTATGGAGAGTGGCGTAGAGTTTGATATTGCAATAGTCAATTACAATACAAGAGAGAGCTCTAAGGCGGAAGAAGAGTATGCAAAAGAGCTTGCAAATTTGTATAGTAAAAGATGTTTTGCCTTGTCGGTAAATTCACCCAAAAAAAACTTTGAAGCTGAGGCTAGACGGATAAGATATGAGTTTTTTGAAAAGATAATCAAAGAGCATAATTATCACAACCTTATTACAGCACATCAGTTAAACGACCGTTTGGAGTGGTTTTTGATGCGCCTATCTAGTGGCGCTGGATTAAGTGAACTTATAGGGCCAGGCGCTATTAGCCAAAAAAGTAGCTATACCGTTGTGCGCCCATTACTTCGGGCTTCAAGAGATGAAATATACGATTTTTTAAAAGAACGGAATATTAAATATTTTGAAGATAGTAGCAATGCGGATAGCAAATACAAAAGAAACCATTTTAGAGCGGAGTTTGCTTTACCTTTTATGAGGGCATACAAAGACGGTGTGCTTAGAAGTTTTGAAATACTTGAGGGGGAAGCGTCGCTTTTTAAAACAAGATTTTTTGAAAAAGGGGCGCTTATTGCGTTTATGTCGAAAACAAAGGAAATTGATAGCGTAAATATATCGCTTGCCTTAAAAAAACTTGGTTATCTTTTATCTCGTGCACAAAGAGAAGAGATAATAAAAAACTACGATGCGGTTGTGGGTGGCGCTTTTGCCGTATCAAAAAACAAAAAAGGGATTATTTTTGTATCGCCGTATCTACCTAGCGCCAAAATGGATAAAAATTTTAGGGAGCTTTGCAGAATATTAGATATTCCATCAAAACAGCGCAGCTACTTAGCCGCTAGTGGCGCTGATGTTGTTCGGCAGCTGGCACGGGAGATGGAGCAGTTTTTTGCTCTGCGGGCTTAGTGGTCTCTTTTGTCTCTTGGTGGGATTCTTGTAATTTTTTGCCGTCCATATAGTAGACCCTTAACACGAAATTTGATATAAGAGCGTCATTTACGCCGGCCATTACAAGCGGGGTTTTGACTTTTACTACGGCGTTTTCTTCGCTAAGGGCTTTTAAAAAGCCAAATAGTTCTTTTGGGGTGTTAAAAGATGTCGTAACATTAAAATCTTCATATAAAAATCCACCCTCTCTATCCATCTCGCCTATTTTTTTAATATCTGTTTTTTTAAAATAACCCCTTGAGAGGGCAGATAGCGTAGTTTCATCTGTTCTTTTTTCAAGAGCGGCTATTATTTTTGCATTTGCAGTTTTAAGCGCTTTTAGCTTAGCGCTCTCCTCGTCATGCCTCTCTTTGGCTTTTAGATAGAGTGAATACTCAATTTTATAAATATCGTTTTGTTTTTTATAATCCCTTATAGCAGGAACTAGCAAAACTGTTATCGATAAGACGCATATGGCGGTAAATAGAAGTAAAAAGCTTATCGCCTTAGTGAGGTCGAATTTTTTATTGTCTAGCATTTTCGTCCCCACTGTTTTCAAGCTTGTTTATCGATATAAATTTTACTCCTCCCTCGCGATTTCTAGAAAAAGAGGTTTCACTGCTCGTAAATATGGACTTTAAAGCCGGAGCTAGGTGAAGATTGTAAAGCTCTTTTGATGGCGTTTCGCCATATAGAACCAAGCAGTTTTGGGATACCTCTATCTTTGCTAGCGTCACTTGATCTGGGATAATAGCGAAAATATTTGCAATATTGTCACTTAGGAGCGTATTTGATGTTTTAATCTCTATCGCAAACGCAAGCTCCTCTTTTAAGGTGTCGTAATTTGCCTTTAAGCGCACTGCTTCAGCGCTCAAAAATTTTCTATCCAAAGTAGCTTTTTTTGTTTTTTCCTCCGTTGCGGCTATTTCATATTCTAGCGCCACATAGAGCGACATAAGAACAGTTGTTGAAATGGTGATAAAAAGAAGCCAAAATTTCGTATCCCGCTTAAGTATACTTTTTCGTCTAGGTTTTATAAAACTTGTTTTCAATACAAAACCTCTTCAATGGCTAATGCGGCGGTTATTTCACAAAGTTCTATCTTTTTGTGCTCCACCGTCATCATAAGCTCGTTTTCAAGCAGATTTTTTATATCCGAAGAGTCAAAATAAGGGTCTGCTATTGCTATTTTTTCAACGAATGTCGATTCATACATATCACTTTTGTAAAATTGGGTAAGTACAGTTTTTACAAACTCTAGTATGCGAAGGTCGCTTCCAAGCGACTCTATGCTCGAGCCCTCATTTATATTGCTAGATGCCATATCTTCCTTTGAGGCAGCGTCAAGCCCTCCAGAATCGTCGTTTAGTTCTAAAGCTATATCATCAAGATCTATCAACCTCTCTTCATCAAGTCCCTCTTCCTCGCCGAATATTTTGTCATCTTGCTGTTTTTCATCCCCTTCTTTTGTGCCGGATTCTGTTTTTAGGATGATGTAGCTACTAAACAAAAGATTGCTATTTGTTAATATTGCCACTGTGGCTGATGTTTTTTGTTTTAGTATACAAAGCGTAGGGGAAGAATCCAAGTCTGCATCAAAAAAACGCTTTAAAACAACTATCGAAGAAAATAGAGAGTCTAACCCGCCAAGCTCTTCATATTCCTTTTTTGTGTTTTCAATATCATAGTTACTTGCAAAAATAGACCAACTTTTGTCTATACAAATAACGGTTGCGTTTGTTGTGTCTATCTCGTATTTTTGAAAGCTTTTTTTATCGCATCCGGGTACGCCGCCCTGATTTATAGAGTTTATTATAGATGAGGTGTAGACGATTTTGTATTTTTCATATTGATGCGACACAAACTCATATAGTAGTTTTGCCGACTCCCTTGTCTCTATAGAAAATCTTTTGCTCTCAGAGCTAATTTCTACTTTGTTTTTTAGAACTTTTACACATACATCACAAGTATCGCCATCTTTTATAATAGACATAAACGCTATTTTGATGAATTTTCTTATCAATTTTCCAAACACTGATCTACTCTTTACACATCGGGTGTGCGTCAAGGTATGAGAATAGTTTTTTATTCATGCTAAGTTTCGTGTAAATTTGCGTCGTTGCTAGTTCTTTATGTCCTAGTAGTTCGGATACATCCACGATTCTGGCTCCCTTGTTGATTAGATCCGAGGCAAACGAGTGTCTTAGCTGATGTGGCGTGGCTTTTACCCCGACTCTCTTAAAAATTTTAGATAACTTATATCTTAGACAATTTTGGCTTAACGGCGTTGCGTCCTCTTCAAATACGAAAGCTCTGTTTTTGTTTGCAAGGAGATGTTCTTTCAAAAGTTTTTTTACGCTTGGTATCAAAGGGATCATTCTATCCTTGCCCCCTTTGCCCCTCTCTACCTTTATCCAGTCTCCATTTATGTTTGAAATTCGCAAATGTTCAAGCTCTGAGATACGAAGGCCTAGTGAATATAGCATAAGCACAAGGAGTTTTTCATCGTCTGCAGCGCAAGCATCCAAAGCCTTTTGAATAATCTCTTTGTGTATCGGTTTGGGCAAGCTTTTGGGTGTTTTAATCTGCTCATCGCCTATCGCTTTTATTTTTACCCCCATCATCTTTTTGTACTCAAAAAAAGAGCGGAGTGCGGAGATTTTTTTTGCTATTGTTTTTTTTGCTAGTTTGGAAATTTTTAGTCTATAGCCTCTGATGTCGTATATTTTTTTTGTCCCTTCTTCAGATACTTCGACTAGCGGAGCCGCCTCTAAAAGCGCTTTTTTGTATGTCGCCACGGTGGTTTCGCTATATTTTCTGATATTTGTTAGGTAGTTTAAAAACTCGTATATCTCTTCATTTGGTAGCATCTTTTAGCATTTGCTCCCGTATTAGCTCTTTTGCTTTTTTGGTTTCTAATCCTGAAATGTCTAGTACCTTATCGGCAAAAAAACTTATTTTTGAAAACGGCTTTGGTATTACGAACCTGTCCCAGCTCTTTAGCTGCCAAAATTTGCTCGCTTGGTAATTAAAAACGACTATTTTTGCGCCTGTTTTTTGGGAGAGAGCCACTATGCCATCAGCCACAGAGTGCCTAGGTCCTCTTGGACCATCAGGTGTTATCGCTATATCTTCACCACTTTTTGCCGTTTTGATTGCCTCTATGAGTACTCTTGCTCCCCCTTTTGAGCTTGAGCCTCGGATACTTGAAAAACCAAAAAATGAGATGATTTTTGCGATTATCTCCCCGTCGAAGTGCTCGCTTATCATAACGGAGATTTTGTGTTGCCCTCTTATTTTTTTATACAAAAACGGTTGGAATAAAAGTTCTCCATGCCAAAAAGCGACTATAAAAGGCTCCGATGGATAAGAAGCGGCAAGTTTAAACTCTTTTTTGCAAGTTAGATAGATTAGCCTAATGAGTAGATTTGCGATAGGGGGAATAACGGCGCTTAGAATTTTTCTTTTTTGTTCTTTAGACAAGCAAGCCGCCTAGGGCGTGTCTGCCAGCAGTTGTAATCTTAACATCTACGATTTGCCCAATTAGCTCTTTTTCGCTCTCAAATTTTACGCCAAAATTTGCATCCGTTTTGCCAAAGTAGATATTGCCATCCTTGCCCTCTACCAGCGCTTTTTCGACTTTGCCGATCTGTCTTTTGTGCGCCTCTTCTTGTATTTTTAGCTGGGCGCTTTGGAGGATCATAAGTCTCATTTTTTTGATTTCGTCATCTATTTGATTTGGCATATCGGCGGCCTTTGTGAGCGGTCTAGGGGAGTAGCCAAAAGAGTACATAAATTCAAAGCCGACTTTTTGAACCACATCCATTGTGTCCATAAAATCTTCTTCGCTCTCCCCTGGAAAACCTACTATTACATCGGTGCTGATGGTCGCATTTGGGGCTAGCTCTCTTATTTTCGCGGCTTTTAACAAAAACCACTCTTTAGTATAACCCCTCTTCATATCTTTTAAAACTTTAGTACTACCAGATTGAAGTGGGAAGTGTATATGCTTGCAGATTTTTGGATTTGTGGCGAACTCTTCTATGAACTCATCATCTGCATGGAGCGGGTGTGGAGAGGTAAACCTTATTCGCTCTATCCCCTCCACCTTGCTAACTTCCCTGAGCAATTTTGTGAAGTTAATGGACTTGTCTTTAAAGTTTTTGCCGTAATTATTGACATTTTGCCCAAGCAGTATAATCTCTTTTGCCCCTTTTTTGGCCGCTTTTGTCGCTTCGCTCACGATAAGCTCCATGGGCACTGACACCTCATCCCCTCTTGTGTGCGGCACTATGCAGTAGCTGCACTCCTTATCACATCCAATGGAGATATTGATAAGCGCCCTAAAACTTTCATTGCGGTATTCGCCAAACTGGTAAGATGTATCGTCGTAGTCTATATCTGTGGCTACAAAACCGTCTGTATTTATGGCATTTTTGATTTTTGAGACATTTCTAGCCCCTATTACAAAATTAACGACAGGGGCTTTTTTGATTATCTCTTCGCCTAGATGGCTTGCCGTACAGCCGCAAACACCTATTTTTGCCCCCTCTTTTTTTAGCTTTTTAAATACGCCTATTTCGCTAAAAAGTTTTTGTACCGGTTTTTCTCTAACCGAGCAGGTATTGATGATAATTAGGTCTGCGTCTTTTGGGGAGTTCGTGAGTGCGTAGTTATCTTTTTCGGTTAGCTCCGCTATGATGTGTTCAGAATCTCTGACATTCATAGCGCAACCGAGAGTCTCTATGTAGAGAAGTTTTTGGGACATTAAATGATATGTACCTCATACATATAATCTTGCTCATCGAGGCCGTATTTTACTTCTCTTAAATATATGCTAGCGTTAAGTTTTTCAACTTTTTCCACAAGAGCAATTAGGTCTTTGTGGGAGTTTGATTTGTCAAAATAGTATATACAAGGCCTTTTTGTGGCGATCTCTTCTAATAATTTTTCTATTGAAATTGATTTTGGGTCAGAGTTTAAATCTTTTCTTGCGAGCTTAAGTTGCATCGTCATTTCCTTGAAATTCGTGTATAAAAACCAAAGCGATTATATCCAAAAAATACTTAAAGCTTAATGTGATTTAAAGCTTTTTTTAAGTAACATTTTCGCCTTCAAAAAACAAAAAATCCACAAAATTTTTTCTGTTTTTGTCAAAAAAAGTAATCAAAAGGAAAGCTCTTTGGAAAAAATACTTGATATTGCAGATTCCATAGCGTATGAAAAAGGGATTAACCCAAAAGATGTAAAAGAGGCGATTAAGACAGCCCTTATAAGAAGCGCAGCAAAAATTATAGGCGAAGAGCTGATGTTTGACGTTGATTTTGACGACGACAAAAGAAAAACAAGACTCTATCAAAAAGTTATTATCGTGGCAGACGATGACCCAAGAGTAGAGGATGAAAAGAATTATATAGATGTTTCAGAGGCAAAGACGATAGATGAAAGTCTCGATATTGGCGATGAGCTAAGATATGACATCAATATGGAAGATTATGGTAGAAACTTTGTAAATGTTATGCATAGAGAGCTAGAAAACGAAATCCAAAAACTCATAGAAAATGAAATCTACAAAAAATACTCCAAAAAAGAGGGTAAGATTGTATCTGGTCAGGTGGTTCGTGTAGATGCTGAAGGCAATACATATATTGAAATAGATGAAATTAGAGCCTTGATGCCTAGAAAAAACCGTATAAAAGGTGAGAGTTTTAAAGTTGGAAATGTGGTAAAGGCGGTGCTTAAGACGATTAATACAAACTCAAAAAGAGGGATAGGGCTGGAGCTTACTCGTACAAGTCCGAAATTCTTAGAGGAGCTCATGGCTCTTGAAGTGCCTGAAATAAGCGATGGTATTATAGAGATTAAAAAATGCGCAAGAATTCCTGGAGAGAGGGCAAAACTTGCGCTTTTATCACATAGTCCGAGAGTAGACCCAATAGGCACCGCTGTTGGCGTCAAGGGCGTGCGTATTAACGCCGTTTCAAAAGAGTTAAAAAATGAAAATATAGATGTTATTGAGTATTCGGACGTGCCGGAGCTATTTGTCTCCCGCGCGATGAGTCCGGCAGCCGTAAAAAGCGTGGTTATAAAAGGCGACACGGCGATAGTTAGTGTATTTGACGGCCAAAAATCAAAAGCTATCGGCAAAAGTGGCATCAATATTAGACTTGCTTCTATGCTTACTGGTTATCATATAGAGCTTATAGAAGAAGGCGAACCTATGGAGAGCGTTGGAGTAGAAGAGAAAAAACCGACATCTTCAAAAGCGGCTCTTGAGGCTTTATTTAGTTAATTTTGACGCTTTGCAAAAGGATTTAGTTTTAACAAGGCAATATCCGCCAGGATGTTGCCAAGAAGCGTCAAAAACGCCCCAATCATCGTAACCCCCAAAATTACCGGATAATCTCTGCTGATTATGCTTTGATAAAAATATAGCCCCATGCCATTAATAGCAAAAATACTCTCCAAAATTACACTCCCCCCGATAACGCCAGGAAGAGAAAGCCCAAGCATCGTAACTATTGGATTTAAAAGATTTGGGAGTATATAAATCCTTATAAGTTGAGCTTTTGATGCGCCTCTGGAGAGCGCAAAAAATACATAATCGGACTTTAGTATCTCTGTCGTCAAAGATCTAATATATAGCGTTAAGCTTCCAAAAGATGTTATAACGATGACTGCTATCGGCAAAAATAGATGGTGTGAGATATTTAGATAGTAGCTGAGCGCCCCCGCCTCTTCTTTTGTCGTGCTAGATACGCCAGAAATTGGGAATAGCCCAAGATGGATAGAAAAAAACATAATAAATAAAAGCGCAAGATAAAAAGAGGGCATGGCGAAACTAACAAGCGATGCGGTTACGGCGACTTTCTCTCTTTTTTGCCCGCTATGCAAAGCGGCATATATGCCAAGTATAATTCCAAATAAAAAAATAAATACCATAGATACAAGGTTGATTGCAAGCGTAATGGGAAGACGGGAGAGGATTTCGTCTTTTACGCTTTTGCCGCTTGTAAAGGAGATGCCAAACTCAAAGGAGAGCATATTTTTGACCCATCCCGTGTATTGTTCAAGAAGCGGCTTATCAAGACCGTACACCTCTTTTAGCGTTTTTATCGACTCTTCTGTGATATTTGGATTTAACTCTCCGGCTGCAAGAAAGTTATTTGGAGCCGATTTGACGGCCAAAAAAGAGATAATGGAGATAAGTAGGAGCATTAGTAAGATGTAGGCAACTTTTGAAAAAAAAGTTTTCATTTAAGGCGTCCAAAAAGAAAAAAAGCATATGAGCCCACCGCTACAATAGCCAGCATCGGCGCATATGATCCCGCAGAGCCATAAAAGGAGAGCTTTGAAAGCGTAGTAAGTACACCCCAGCACAAAAGCGAACCAAAAATCCATACAGCGGCAAACTTTGTGTGCATAAAACCTCTCGAGGACACAGGGGTAAAATATCCCAAAATAAGTATAAAAAACGGCGCAAAAAGAGGGAGCGAAACAGCGCTAAAAAGCGCCGCTTTTATTTTCTCCAAACTGATATGCTGGTCTTTTAGAAGCCACATTGCGCTTAGCGCATCTACAGCATTTAGCCCCTCTCCTCCCTGGGAGATGTTGTCCAAAATTTTTGGCTTAAAACCATCTAGCGTTTTTAGCTCGTTTTGGTACGAACGGGATATATGCGGCTCATTTTGCTCATCCAAAAAAAGTATCGACGCGTTTTTGAGTATCCAGCCATCATTTTCAAACGCCGCCGTTTTGGCTTTTATCTGATATTTAACGCTACTTTCGTCTACTCCTATTATCTGAAGCTCTTTCGCCGTTTTTGAGATAGGATTTAGCTCTTTTATATAGATAAATTCATCTTTATATCGAAAGAATAGGTCTTTTACCCTATCTTTTGCGTCCTTGTTTTGCAGTATTGCCCTTGCGTCGTCGTAATAATATCCAGCTTTCGTAAATCCAAGTAGTATATAGCTAAGAGCAACAAAAAGAGAGACCAAAAAAAACGGCTTTATGGCCTCTTTTTTTGACATCCCGATGCTTTCAAGTGCAGTTAACTCATTGCTTCTAACTAGATATATAAAACTCCATATGGCGCCAAATATCAAAGAGAGCGCAAGCGTTATTTTGAGAGCGGCGAATGATTGGTAATAAAAATACAAAATTGTGAGATTGGCGGAAGATGGTATATTTTTTTGGTTTTGTAGAAAGTCTATAAGCAAAAAGAAAAGCTCAAGACCAAGCAGCGTAATAAAAAAGTTTTTTGCGTAGAGTTTTACTAGATATGTTTCTGCGGTTCTCATTTTTTAGGCGTTTGGTTTTGGATTTCTTGTAAATTTGCTAGATATTTGCGCCAAATCCGTCCTAGTCAGTTCAAGCGCTGCATCTGAGGCAATATCTAATATCTCTTCCACGCTATCCCTTTCAAGTTTACTAAAATCGCTAAGACAATAATCTGCAACTTGGTCTTTGTGTTTTGGCTTGCCTATGCCGATTCTTGCTCTGTAATAATCTGAGCCAATATGCTTATCAATTGAACGAAGACCGTTATGTCCAGCGTGCCCGCCGCCCTTTTTAAACCTTATCGCCCCTATTGGCAGCTCGATTTCATCGTGGATTACTATGACATTTTCTATTTTAAAGTAGTGTTTTACGATTTCAACACTCTCTCCGGAGAGGTTCATAAAGGTTGTAGGTTTCAAAAGAAATATCTCTCCGGCCCGCCATAGCTCGCCTTTGAACTCTTTTTTTGTTAAGTTAGTCGTTGATAGTTTGGTTAGTAGTTTGTCAATCGCCATAAAGCCGGCATTATGGCGATTGTGAAGGTATTTATCTCCGGGATTCCCCAGTCCGACTATTAGCCACAAGGCTTATTATTTTGCCTTCATAACGCCTACAACAGCGTCGGAGTCAGAGTGTCTTATCGTTACCCCTTCAAGCGCAGGAAGTTCTCTTACAAGGATTGTGTTTCCTACATCAAGACCGGATACATCAACAGTTATTGCTTCAGGCAGATTTTCAGGTTTACATTTAACCTTAATTCTTCTTTTGCTCATAATAAGAACGCCTTTGTTTTTTAGACCTATGGGTGTTCCAACTGTTTTTACAGGCACTAGGAATGTTGAAGCTTCGCCGTAGTTTAGGATTCTAAGATCTACGTGTAGTAGGTCGCTAGTTACCGGATCTTTTTGGTAATCTTGGATAACTACTTCGTGCTCTTTGCCGCCAACTTTTACCTTGAACTTCAAAGAGGGTTTATTTTTGACAAATTTGACGAATTCATTTTTTTTGAATGCACAATGGATATTTTCAGTGCCTTTTCCGTAGATATTCGCAATTAGATAACCATCTCGTCTCAAGCGTTTTGTAGTTTGCTTGTCGATACTCTCTCTAAGTATGCCTTCTAGCATTGTGTTTTCCTTAAAATAAAAATGGGCTGAAATTATACAAAATTTAAGATAAGCTCACCTTTAAATTTTTAA
>JAVRLX010000007.1:13232-27778 GCA_031960985.1 Campylobacterales bacterium
TCAAGCGTTTTGTAGTTTGCTTGTCGATACTCTCTCTAAGTATGCCTTCTAGCATTGTGTTTTCCTTAAAATAAAAATGGGCTGAAATTATACAAAATTTAAGATAAGCTCACCTTTAAATTTTTAACTGATGTTACGCACAAATACGAGCAAAGCCCGTATTTGTGGCAGGGACATAAATGTCCCTACAACCCCCTAAAGCTACCTGCTGACGCAGGAGAGATAGAGGTTCTTACGCACTTTTAGCGCGTAAAGTCAGTTTTTAATTTTATTTGCAACTCCTCTTTTTCGCTGTCAAGTTTGCCGCCCCTGGCTTTTTCGCCAACGCCAGTAACACCGTGAATGATTAGTTTGAGGTTATCTGGGCTTGTTGCGTTTCTAATAGCCTCATCTTCGCTGATTGCCCCCTCGTAGTATAAATCTAAAAGAGCTTGGTCAAATGTTTGAGTGCCGTATATCTCTTTACCCTCCGCCAATGCATCTTTAATTTGACCGTCTCGATTTTCTCTAATCATATCGGCAATTCTAGGAGTTTTAAGCAGTATCTCTACCGCCGCTCTTCTTTTGCCCTCAATAGTTCGTACGAGTCTTTGCGAAAGCACCCCATGAAGGACGCTAGATAATGCTCCTCTGATGCGATTTTGTTCATTTGTTGGAAACATCCCGACTATTCTGTTTACTGTTTCTTTGGTATCTGCGGTGTGAAGAGTCGAGAGCACTAGATGTCCTGTTTCGGCGGCATGGAGAGCTATCTCTACTGTTTCAAGGTCTCTCATCTCGCCAACTAGTATAACATCTGGATCTTCACGAAGCGCGCTTCTAAGGGCATTTGAAAAAGAGAGGGTATCTTCTCCAATGCTCCTTTGATTTATTACAGATAATTTATCTTTGTGGATAAACTCTATTGGGTCTTCAATGGTTATAATATGCTTTTTTTTGTGCGAGTTTATTAGATCGATAATGGCGGCAAGCGTTGTAGATTTACCGCTCCCTGTAACCCCTGTTACAAGAATCAATCCGCGCTCCGCATCCTTAAATTTTTTTACACTCTCTGGTAGCTTTAAATCCTCTACAGTTAGAATCTTAACGGGGATAGTTCTAAAGACCATTCCTACGCCATCTTTTTGGAAAAACATATTTACCCTAAAGCGGTAGTCGTCGCTAAGACGAAATGTAAGGTCTATCTCTTTGTTTTGAACAAATTCCGTAAATCTACTACGCAACATCTCTTTTGCTAATGTCATCATATCGTCTCTGCTGAGTACATTTTCACTTATGGCGTTCATCTCGCCCTGAATCCTTGCGTAAGGTCTCCCAAGAGCTTTTAGATGGAGATCGCTACCCCCTAGCTCTATTAGCTTATTTAGATATCCTTTTAGTACCGGTATTTGTTTGTCGTCAAACTGGTGGACTTGAGGTTGTTCCATCGTTTTTCTCCTACGCTAGTTCGTCTAATATCTCTTTAAACGCCGCTTCAAACTGTTTTAGTCCATCCGCCAAAAGCTCGTCACATGTTTTTTCAAAATCTACCCCCGCCCCTTTTAGCTCAGCAAAAAAAGTATCTATTTCACTTTGCGCTAGCGGAAGTTTGGCTTTTTTTGCGCTGTTTGCCATCGCCGCCGCTACCGTATCGAGTGGAGCCGTATTGATAGAGTTTGGAGCTATTAGCTCATCTACATAATAATGTGATGGCAAATCGCCCCCTTTTACCCCTGTGCTTGCAAACAGGGTTTTGACATTGGGTAAACCGTAGCCCTCCACTAGATTGTAGTGCGCCGCCGCGTTCATTATCCCAACTTTGTTTTTAAATTTTTGCGGCAAAGATCGATTTAAAAGCCTATCAAAGCGGCTTACAAACACGGAGATTACAAATTTTGCGTTTTTAGCTCCGCTTGCTTTGATAGCGTCCATCACCCCTCTAGTCTGCTTTAGTCCAAATATAAGCGTAGCATTAACATTTATCTCTTTTTTTGCCAACTCCTCGATGATTTTACATCCCTCTTTTGTGGCCGGAACTTTTATCATAACATTTGGTTCATTTATTTCTTCAAAAAGCCTCACCCCTTCAGCCACACTTTCATCAATAGACGAAGACAAAAATGGATCTATCTCAATACTTACAAACCCATCATCATTGTTATCATACAATGGTCTTAAAATCTTGGCCGCTGCTTTAATATCCTCTTTTGCTAGGGTTTCATATTTTTCTTTTGGAGTTTTGCCGCTTAGTTCACTAAGCCTTGATTTGTATGCAGGGCTTGTAAGGATCGCATTTTTAAAAATTGCCGGATTGCTTGTTGCGCCGTTTACTTCGCCATTTTTAATAAGCTTTCTAAATTCGTTTTTGATGTAGTCTCTCTCGATAAAATCAAGCCACAATGAAAAATTAATATCTTTTACAAACATATTACCACCACCTTTTTACCCCAATTTTATCAAAAAAAGTTTTTTGTTTCTTTGGGTAAAATTAGAGCTAAAAGCTTAAAATTAGGATAACCCTTGAAGTTGCAAAAAGGTAAAAAATTTACCGTTATTACAGCTTATGATGCGCTGTTTGCAAGGCTGATGGCGCCATACGCCGATATGATACTTGTGGGTGATAGCCTTGCTATGAGTTTTGGCGGAGAGAGTGATACGCTCTCCATTGGGATGGATGAGATGATATATCACACAAAAGCGGTCGGTATGGGGGCGCCAAATGCAAAAATTATTTTTGATATGCCATTTGGTTCTGAGACAGATAAGGAGACGGCTCTTTTGAATGCCGTTAGGGTCTATAAGGAGACAAGGGCGTGCTATGTAAAAATAGAGGGCGGCGCTGAAAAAGCAGAGATTATCGAGCATCTTGTGAAAAACAAAATAGCAGTTATAGGGCATATCGGACTTATGCCGCAAGTCGCTAGGGCTGAAGGTGGATATAAAGTCAAAGGCAAGAGCGAAGCGGAAGCCGCAAAGCTAATACTAGATGCAAAAGCGCTTCAGGCGGCAGGCGCGTCGGCTGTTGTTATAGAGGGTGTCAAATCGGATGTTGCCAAACAAATTACAAAGACGCTCTCCATTCCAACTATTGGCATAGGGGCTGGCGTGGATTGTGACGCTCAAGTGCTTGTGTGGTCCGATATGCTAGGGTTTTTTGAGGAGTTTACCCCCAAATTTGTCCGTAAATATATGGATGGCGCCGCTCTTGCAAAAGAAGCGTTTGAAAAGTTTCGAGCCGATGTAATAAACGGTGATTTTCCGAACGAAAAAGAGAGTTATTAGGTGGAGCGAATCGTAGAAGTGGAAAAATTTGAGTTTGAAAACGAACTCGAAAAGAGCCTTAGGCCTTCAATGTGGGATGACTACATTGGGCAAGAAAAAATCAAAAAAGTGCTCAATATCTCGATAGAGGCGTCAAAAAAACGCTCTGAGCCGCTAGACCACGCTCTATTTTTCGGACCTCCGGGGCTTGGCAAAACTACGATGGCGGGGCTTATTGCCGCAAGGATGGAGGCAAACCTCAAAGTTACAGCTGGGCCAATGATAGAAAAAAGTGGAGATTTGGCCGCAATCCTTACAAACTTAAATGAAGGGGATGTGTTATTTATAGACGAGATACATAGGTTATCAAGCGCAATAGAAGAGGTGCTTTATTCAGCAATGGAGGATTTTAGACTCGATATTGTAATTGGCAGCGGCCCTGCGGCGCAAACTGTTAAGATAGATATTCCGAGATTTACACTTATAGGCGCCACAACAAGGGCTGGGATGCTTAGCTCCCCACTTAGAGATAGATTTGGGATGCACTTTCGGATGCAGTTTTATAACCACTCTGAACTATCGCGAATAGTGCAAAATGCGGGGGTAAAGCTGGGTAAACCGTGCAGTGACAAAGCGGCTCTCGAAATAGCCTCCCGCTCACGGGGTACTCCTAGGATAGCGCTGAGACTTCTAAAGAGGGTGCGAGATTTTTCGGATTATAAAAATGAAGACACGATAACCCAAAAAACCGCAAAAGAGGCGCTAGATGAGCTAGGGGTTAACGAATATGGCTTTGATGAGATGGATATAAAACTGCTCACACTTTTAGCAGAGTCTGGCGGCAAACCTATTGGGCTAAATACATTGTCTGCCGCATTAAGCGAAGATGCCGATACAATAGAGGATGTGTATGAGCCATATCTGCTTGCCAATGGCTTTTTGGAGCGTACGGCTAGAGGCAGGGTGGCCACCCACAAGACATTTGATGCGCTTGGGCGACCAAGAGTGAAAAACCAAAATATATTTGATCTGGACTAGATAGATGATTAGCCCTATTAACTTTTTGCATATAGTTTTTATTGTTGTTCTTTATTGGATAGGGACCCTTTATCAATCGTTTTTGCTGGATATCGTCATTGCTGGGCTTTTATCCATTGCCACATCGGCTACAAATTACAAGTTAACTTTGCGATTTCATAGCTCAATGCTTGCGTCGCTCTTTTTAACTATTTTACTTGCCGCTTTTGTCCTTATTCCAATGGTTTACTTTGTCTTTAAAATAGCAGAGATTTTGCAAAGCGTAGATATGGCGTTTTTTGAGCGGTTAAGGAATCTCTTTGTATCAAACATCCAAACACTTGATATATTGCCGCTTCAATACAAAGATATGATAATTGGCTATCTTCATAGCGTTAAATATGAGGATTACATCGGCCGAGCTTTTGAGATGCTAAGGGATGTGGGGCAGGGAAGTCTTAGATTTGTGTCAAATATGTTTTTGATTTTAGTTTTTTACTTTTTTGCAAACCTTTACGGCAAGCAGATTTTGTTATTTTTTAAACGGGTATTGCCACTAAAGGGTGAAGATAGTCAAATGATATTTGATGAAATGGGGCAAGTTATGAGCGTTGTCCTTTATTCAACCCTTTTTAATGCTATATTCCAAGGCGCCCTTTTTTCGCTTATAACTTGGCGCCTTGGATATGATCCATTTTTTATGGGGATAGCGTATAGCTTTGCCTCTCTTATTCCGGTGATAGGCGGCGCTATTATGTGGGCTCCTATAGCAATATATGAGTTTTCCATTGGTAATACCGCAAATGCCATTATAGTGGCGCTATATACGATAATTGTTATCTCGATTGTTGCTGATACATTTATAAAGCCTATTATCATCGACTTTATTAGCAAACATCTAGTGCGCACCCAGACAAAACCAAACTCGCTCCTTATATTTTTTGCGATTTTGGCGGGTATCTCCACTTATGGTTTTTGGGGAATTATCCTTGGTCCTGCGGTTACGGCGCTATTTATATCGCTACTAAAAATTTACGATACGCTCAAAAGAAACAAACAAAGCGACTTTGACGGGCTTAAATCCTAGCGGTTTAAACGGTTTTTCGTAATAATCTTGTAATAAATTTATTAGTTCTTTAAAGGGTGTTAAGTGGATTTTGCAACGCTTGCCGCAACATATGGCACACCGCTATATGTGTACGATTTTGATTATATGAAAAGTAGATACAAGGAGCTAAAAGAGGCGTTTGCCGCTAGAAAATCTCTTATCTGCTATGCTATTAAGGCAAACTCAAACTTAAGTGTAATTAAATTATTTGCAGATCTTGGCGCAGGAGCTGATTGTGTATCGATAGGTGAGGTAAGAAGAGCGCTAATGGCGGGGGTACCAAAGTATAAAATTATCTATTCCGGTGTGGGCAAAAGGGATGATGAGATAAAAGAGGCGCTTGAGAAAGATATTTTGTTTATCAATCTTGAGAGCGAAGAGGAGATGTTGCGGGTTGAGATGATAGCAAAAAGTATGAATTTAAAAGCTCGTATAAGTATTCGCGTCAATCCCGACATCGACCCAAAAACGCATCCGTATATCTCAACAGGGCTTACCGAGAATAAATTTGGCGTAGATATAGAGGTTGCTAAAAAAATGTACACATACGCCGCAAAAAGCTCACATTTGGAGCCGGTTGGAATCCATTTTCATATAGGAAGTCAGCTAACCGACCTTGAGCCAATATACGAGGCGTCAAAAAAAGTTTCTGAACTTTTAAGGGCCCTTTTGGCTCTAAAAATAAATATTAAGTTCTTCGATGTCGGCGGCGGACTAGGCGTTGTGTATGACAATGAAGAGACTATTCCCCCTTACAACTATGCGCAGGTTATCCTCTCAACGCTTGCGGGTACCGATGTGACTATTGTGTGTGAGCCAGGTAGGTTTATGACAGCAAATGGCGGGTATTTTTTGACAAAAGTACTATACGAAAAATACACCAAAGAAAAACGGTTTGTTATTGTGGATGGAGCCATGAATGACCTTATCCGTCCAACTTTATACGATGCGTTTCACGGCGTAGAGGTGGTTGGCAAACACACTCCAAAATCAAAAGCTGATATAGTGGGTCCTGTGTGCGAGAGTGGTGATTTTTTTGCAAAAGATGAAGAGATACCCGAGACGGCGCACGGGGATTTGGTCGTCATAAAAAGCGCTGGTTCATACGGATTTTCGATGAGCTCAAATTATAATACACGCCCAAGGGCCGCTGAGGTTGCGGTGGAAGAGGGTAAACATAGGATGATACGAAAAAGAGAGAGCTTTGAAGATCTCATCGCTTTGGAAAAAGATTTTTTACAGTGAGATAAAGGGTGTATCTAATAGATATTCAAGGGACATTGATAGACGATAAAAAAAGGGAGCCGATAGCGGGGGCTACCCAGTTTATCGATAGTTTAAATAGACAAAAGATTCCGTATGTGCTAATAACCAACAATACAAAACTCCCATCTTGCGAGTTTAAAAGCTATCTTAGGGGGCTTGGGTTTAGCTTTGATGATAATGCATACATAGACCCTCTGATGTGCCTCAAAAGCTATGTTGGACATAAGAGTATTGCGGCGATAGGCAACGATAATTTTATAGAGGCTCTCAAAGAGCAAGGGTATATTTTTAGCCAAAATCCCGATTTTTTGGTGATATCTTTAAAAGAAAATCTAACTTATGATGATATGGCAACGGCGGTGGAGATGATACAAAATGGGGCAAAGCTCATTGCGATGCATGCCACGGCGATATACGCAAAAAACGGGCGCAAGTATCCAGGGCTTGGCGCTATTACAAAAGCTTTGGAGTTTGCTACGGGCATAAAAGCGAAGGTGGTTGGCAAGCCAAGTAGAGATTTTTATAAAAAGGCTTTATCGATGCTTGGCGCAAAAGAAAAATCGAATGTGACTGTTATTAGCGATGATGCAATAGGTGATCTTATTGGGGCAAAGCAGATGGGGATGAAAACCGTTTTGGTGCTTAGCGGCAAGTATGATAAAAAAGAGCAGATACTCCCATTTCTAAAAAGTTGTGAGTTGCCAGATGCGGTATATAAAAGTGTAGCTGATATAAGGTTGTAAAAATGAGAGAGCTTGCAGAGGTAAGAAGGGAGATAGATGCAATAGATAATAAATTGCTTCTCCTTTTAAACAAAAGGATGGAGCTTGTCAAAGAGGTTGGGCAAATAAAACACTCAAGCGATGATAAGAGTATCTATAGACCAGAGCGGGAAAAAGAGATATTAACAAGGCTTTCAAAGCAGAGCAAAGAGAGTGGCGGCGCATTGACCCCAGAGGCGATTGAAGCGATATTTTTGGAGATTTTTGCGGTCTCAAGAAATATAGAAAAGCCAGAGACTGTCGCTTATTTGGGGCCTGAGGGGACATTTACCCATCAAGCTGCGGAGAGTAGATTTGGTCAAATATCTGAATATTTGCCAATGAGCACAATATCCTCCGTATTTCGTGCCGTTGAGAGTAAAAAAGCAAAATATGGAGTTATCCCAATAGAAAATAACATTGAGGGAATAGTTGGCGAATCAATCGATTTGCTTGGCAAAAGTCATCTAAAGATAGTATCAGAGATGTCGATGAAAATTAGCCACTCTTTGGCCTCAAGAGCCTCGCATTTATCACAAATAGAAAAAATATATTCCAAAGATGTTGCATTTGGTCAGTGCGGAGAGTTTTTGCGTGAGAGCGGGCTTGATAATGTCCCTTTAATTCCTACAGCCTCAACAGCAAAAGCGGCGCAACTTGCAAGCGAGGATGAAACAAGTGCGGCGATTTGTTCGCATATAGCGGCAAAGCTGTATAATTTGCCGGTGATGTATGAGCATATAGAGGATAATATGCATAATGAAACTCGCTTTGTGATAATTAGTGATTTTGAAAATGCTCCGAGTGGGAACGATAAAACCTCTATCTTAGTTCGTCTTGATAATACACCGGGGGCTCTTGCTAAGTTTTTGTCGTCGTTTGAAAAAATGGGTATTAATCTCTCCAAAATAGAGTCTAGACCAGCAAAAGATGAGGGGTTTAGTTATATTTTTTACATAGATTTCGATGGGCACATTAAAGAATCAAGGGTTCAGGAGGCGCTAAAGGGGTATGAAGATAAGATTAAGTGGCTTGGTAGTTTTGTAAAGGGTGTATAATGAAATTTAACGAAAATTTAGAAAATTTAAAAGTATATGAGGCGGGTAAGCCGATAGAGCTTGTGGTTAGAGAGTTTGGATTAACACCAAAAGATGTTGTTAAACTTGCAAGCAATGAAAATCCAAATGGCGCGTCACCAAAAGTTGTGGAAGCTGTTAGAGATTTTGCAACAAAAATGTATTTATATCCCGATGATAGCTACTTTGAATTAAAAGGGGCGCTATCTTCAAGGTTTGGCGTAAATGAAAAAAATATTATTCTTGGCGCAGGAAGCGACCAAGTATTAGAATTTGCGACAAAAGCGAAGCTAAAAGAGGGTGATAAAGTCCTTATGAATAAGGTCACTTTTGCGATGTATGAGATATATGCGAAGATGTGTGGCGCGCAAGTTGTAAGGACAGAGGGGCTTCTTCATGACCCGCTACAATTTAAAACAACTTATGATAAATTCAAATCAAGCATCGTATTTATCTGTGTGCCAAACAACCCTCTTGGCGAATGTATCACGAAAGCCGAAGTTTACGATATCCTCTCGCATTTGGATAGCGATACTTTGGCTATTATAGACTCCGCTTATATGGAGTATGCCGCTTATAAAAATGAGAGGGTAAAAATAGAGCCAAAAGAGCTAATAGAAAAGTTTCCAAACGCCCTGTATTTAGGCACATTTTCAAAGGCATACGGACTTGGTGGGATGAGGGTTGGTTATGGTATTGGCGAAGAGAGCATAATAAAGGCGCTTTACAAGGTAAGACCCCCTTTTAATGTGGCAAATTTGTCGGCTTATGCCGCTTTGATTGCTTTGGAAGATAAAGAGTTTGTAGAAAAAAGTGTCGCTCTTAATTTTTCTGAGATGAAGAGATACGAAGAGTTTGCCTTGACTAACGGTATTAAAACGATAGACAGTTATACCAACTTTATTACTTACTTTTTTGACTCTAAGCCATCCAAAGAGATTGCCGACGCACTTTTGAGAAAGGGTGTTATTGTGAGGGATTTGACCAGCTATGGACTTAATGGTATCAGGATTACGATAGGCACAAAAGAGCAAAACGACAGATTTTTTGACGAATTTAAAAAGGTTTACTCTTAATAGATGGATATACAAGCCCTAGTAGCCCAGATTAGCGAGCTTTTAAAAAAGCTTAATACGAAGCAAAAAATTGTTATTGCCTCTACGCTAGTGGCTGTGGTGGCTCTTGTTATATTTTTGGCGCTATTTAATGTAAACGGCAAAAAAGCGGATGACGGGTATAGGGTGATGTTTGAAAACATTGCTCCAAAAGATGCCGGACTCATTGTAGCCGAGCTCGATAAGCAAAAAATTCCGTACAAAATTCCAAGAGACGGCGTTATAGAGGTTCCGGAAGACAAAGTAAATAAGCTTCGTCTTGATGTTGCCGCTATGGGTTTGCCAAAAGATTCAAGGGTTGGTTTTGAGCTGTTTGATAAGCAAGAATTTGGCGCAACAGATTTTGACCAACAGGTAAAATACAATAGGGCGCTAGAGGGTGAACTTGCAAAAACTATTGAGAGCATTAATGCTGTGCAAAAAGCGGTTGTTCATATAGCCAGACCAAAAGAGTCGCTTTTTGCAGAAAAAGATACACCCCCTACCGCATCGGTAGTGATTACCCTTAAGCCAAATATGATTCTTACTCCAAAACAAATTATAGGTGTGAAAAATTTGGTCGCCGCAAGTGTGACTAAACTAACCCCGGAAAATGTCAAAATAGTCAATGAAAATGGTGATTTGTTAGGTAGCGAGGATGAGGATACGGTTGCTGGAGAGGCCGCAAAGCAACAGATGAAATATAAAAAAGATTTTGAAAAGCTATATGAAGAGAAAGTAGTTAATATGTTAGCCCCTATAATAGGGGGACCAGATAGAGTTGTCGCCAAAATTACCGTTGATTTTGATTTTTCCAAAAAAGAGACAACAAGCGAGAGTTTTGACCCAAATAGCGTAGTTAGAAGCGAGCAAACATCCGAGGAAAAAAGAGAAGGATTTAAGCAACCTGAAGTCGGCGGCGTACCAGGCGCTGTTAGTAATATTGGTCCTGTGCAAGGTATAGAGAGCGGCAGCGCCACCGAAAAATATACCAAATCTACTGGCACAACAAATTATGAAATATCAAAAACTGTTTCAAATACAAAAGGTGAATACGCCGCAATTAAAAGAATAACGGCGGCAGTCGTGGTAGATGGTAAATATGTTGCCGATGAGCAAAAGGGGGGCGAGATGAAATACATTCCGCTTGACAATGCCGAGCTTGACAAAATAAATGGTCTTGTTAAGCAAGCCGTAGGGTTTGATCAAAAAAGAGGCGACGAAATAAGCGTTTCTAATTTTAGATTTAATACAGTTGCGGTAGGAAAACCAGGCGGCGTTAAAGGATTTATGCAGGAGTATGGTTATATTATAGAGCCTGCGGTTGGTGTTTTCAAATATATAATTGCCGCCGTGGTACTGTTTGTTCTATACAACAAAGTTATAGCGCCGTTTGCTCAGAGAATGATGGAAATACCGACAGAAGAGGCGATGCAAAAACCAAAAGAGTTTGTGTTTGACGAAGAGGAGTTAGAGGATACACATGGTAAGCTTGCTGAGATGCGAAAAAGGGTGGAACAACAGCTTGGCATATCAGGTTCGCTTACAGAGGAGTCGCTTAAGTATGATGTATTGCTTGAGAAAATAAAAACTTCGGCAGAAGAGCATACAGAAGAGATAGCTAATCTTCTTGAAACATTGATAGTTGACGAAACGGCTAGTTCCGTAGGCCCTATAAAAAAGGAGCTATAAAATGAATTTACCTCCGCAACTCCAATCACAATATGATGAACTCTCTATGTCTGAGAAGGTTGCAATATTTTTAAATTTGCTTGGCGAAGATCTTACGGCGCAAGTATTCTCTCATATGAGTATTGACGCCATCACTCAAATATCCAAATATATAGCCAAAGGCTCCACTGTTGATAAGCAAATCGCTACGATGATATTAGAAGAGTTTCATGCGATTATGCAATCAAACCAATATATCTCATCTGGAGGTATGGAATACGCCAAAGAGATACTATACAAAGCCCTTGGACCAGAGGAGGCAAAAAAGGTTCTTGATAAACTTGCAAAGAGTATGCAAACTGGTCAAAATTTTGCATTTTTATCAAAAATCAAACCTCAACAACTTGCCGACTTTATCATCAATGAGCACCCTCAAACAATTGCCCTTATTTTAGCGCACATGGATGCTACTGGCGCGGCTGAGACTCTAAGCCGTTTTCCAGATGACCTTAGGGCTGAAGTTGCAATGAGAATGGCAAATCTAGGGGATATTTCGCCTGCTATTATAAAAAGAGTTTCAACAATACTAGAAAACAAACTGGAAAGCCTCACTTCTTACAAAGTCGAGGTTGGTGGACCAAGGGCGGTTGCCGACATATTTAATAGACTCTCTCAAAAAAATGCAAAAGCGACAATCTCTTACATCGAGCAGGCAGATGAAAGCCTTGCAAATGCTATCAAGGATATGATGTTTACATTTGAAGATATATCAAAACTAGAGGCCAAAGCAATTCAGGAGATTCTCAAAAATGTGGACAAAAAAGATCTTGTGCTTGCGCTCAAAACTGCATCGGAAGAGATGAAAGAGAAAGTTATGACCAATATGTCCAAAAAGGCTGCGGAGGCATTATTAGAAGAGCTACAATTCCTTGGCGCCGTCAAGCTAAAAGAGGTGGAAGGCGCCCAAAGAAGGATTGTTGAGAGTGTGCAAAAACTAGTTGAGCAAGGCGTAATTCAGCTAGGCGAAGCGGAAGAGACGGTGGTGTAAGTTGACCGAAAAAGTAATACACGGCGGCGTTGGCGGTAAATACGTAATTAATAAGTACCACTATAAAGCTTTTGATGATGACAATCATTTGGAGTTCGAACAGCCGACGGTGCACAAAACTCGGCAGATGGATTCGCAGGAGTTGCCGTCCATGCACCCTTCGCAGCATCAAGCAGAGCATGTTCCTCAGAATGAATCAATCTCTCAAAACCATGCAGAAACCCTTTTAAAAAAGATAGATGAGCTCTCAACCAGTCTTGTTAAGATGGAGATGCAGATGGAGAGGCAACAGGCTGACTTTAACGCAAGGCTTGAAGAGGAGAAAAAAAGAGCTTATGAAGATGGATTTAATGCGGCGAAGGCTGAGTTTGACGCCTCTTATAAGGCCAAATGCGAGGATAATGATAGAATGCTAAGTTCATCCATAAAAAAGTTAGAAGATACTGCCTTGAATTATGAAACGAAGCTTATGGATATAGAAAAAGAGCTTGCCAAAACTGCGATATCGATAGCTGAGCAAGTAATAAAAAAAGAGGTAAGCGAAAATTCTTCCAAGGTTGCCTTGTCGCTTGTTAGAGAGCTTTTGTCAAAATTAAAAGATGCCTCAAAAATAAAGTTAAAAGTAAACAAAATGGACGCCGAATATCTCAAAAGCGCTCTCTCTGCTGAGTCTAAAGTGAGTATTGAAGAAGATGAGGCTATACAAAGGGGTGGAGTAATTGTGCTTAGCGATGTGGGCAATTTGGATGGAAATATAAGTTCTAGATTTTTAAAAGTTAAAGAGGATCTGCTTGGCGACCATGAGTAATCTAAAAAATATTGATATAAATGAGCTCAAAAACAAGGCAAGCGCTATAAGAGAGAGGATATTAGAAGTTGTAAGTCATAATGGTGGACATTTGACAAGTTCCCTCGGCGCTGTAGAAATTATACTTGCTATGCATCAAGTGTTTGACGCTTCAAAAGACCCATTTATATTTGACGTTAGCCATCAAGCGTATGCGCACAAGCTTTTAACGGGTAGATGGGATAGGTTTGATACCCTTAGGCAGTTTGGCGGGGTTTGTGGTTTTACAAAGCCCAGTGAATCGGAGTTTGATTATTTTGTTGCAGGGCATAGCTCTACATCGATATCTGTAGCTGTAGGGGCGGCAAAAGCTATAGCGCTAAAGGGTGAAGATAGGATTCCTGTTGTGCTTATTGGGGATGGCTCTATGACATCGGGGATGGTGTATGAGGCGCTAAATGAGCTTGGACATCATAAGTATCCGATGGTAATAATCCTCAATGATAATGAGATGAGTATAGCAAGACCAATAGGGGCTATTAGTGAATACCTTAGCAAGGCGCTATCTTCAAAAGCGTATCAAAGTTTTAAAAAAAAGGTTGAGGGGGCGCTAGAGAAACTACCTTCGTCAGTTGATTATGTTATGAGACGATTTGAGAGGGGTTTTAAACTTATTACTCCTGGGATTATATTTGAAGAGCTTGGGGTTGATTATATAGGGCCAGCCGATGGTCACGATATAAAAGATTTAATTGATATTTTGACATTAGCCAAATCTATGAAAAAGCCAGTCATTGTGCATGTGCAAACTATTAAAGGCAAAGGGTATGCCCCTGCGGAGGGTAAACATGAGCATTGGCACGGAGTGGCGCCGTTTGATAAAGACAAAGGGGAGCTTTCAAAGTCAAAAGCTAAAAGTGCTACCGCAATATTTAGTGAAGCTCTTTTAGAGCTTGCACAAAAAGATGAGAAAATTGTAGGCGTAACAGCGGCGATGCCTAGTGGTACAGGGATGGATAAACTTTTGGAGGCATATCCAAATAGATTTTGGGATGTTGCTATCTGCGAGCAACATGCTGTTACATCGATGGCGGCTATGGCAAAAGAGGGGTTTAAGCCTTTTGTAGCGATATACTCTACTTTTTTACAAAGGGCATACGACCAAATAGTTCACGATGTGGCTATTCAAAGTTTACCAGTGGCATTTGCAATAGACAGAGCCGGAATAGTTGGAGAGGATGGCGAAACACACCAAGGGGCATTCGATATCTCATATCTTAGAAGCATTCCAAATATGGAGATTTTTGCTCCACGCGATGAAAAAACCCTTGTAGCGGCTGTAGCTTATGCAGCAAATTTAAATAAGCCTTGCGCCTTTAGATATCCAAGGGGTTCTTTTTTATTGCAAGATGAGTTTGCTTGCATTGGTTTTGAAAATAAAAAATCGCAAATGCTTATAGATGCGCCAAGCGATGTAT
>JAVRLX010000008.1:0-42905 GCA_031960985.1 Campylobacterales bacterium
ATAAAAAATAAAAATAAAGAGATAGTAATAACTTAATTAGGCACTACAAATTTAACCTAAACAACAACACCCCTATTTTTAAGCTTTCAGCTTGATTTGGTGTAGTGCTTTTGTCCTAAGTCGGGATAAGATGTTTTAGAGCGTTTCGTATATAGGATATAACTCTTTGTGTTCCGCATCTATCCGTTTTTTTAAAATATCAACTATTTGCGTCAATTCATCTATAAACTCTTGCGGTTTTTCTTCTAGCGTTTTTATATTCATATATTTTTTGAAGAAATTTTCAATTGCAGGTTTGAGCGCTTTCATCTCTGTGTTATATTTATTGGCGATTGTGGCGTGTTGCGAGTTTAGAATAGCAGGGTATAAGATAGTATCCTCCATACTTAAATGCGCTTTTAGCTTTCCTGAAAATTTTGACATTAGAGAGTGTATTTTGTTAGAGTTTTCATTGATTTTTGAAACGCTAAGCAGGGGGATTATTTCTGAAACAATAGCTATAAGTTCCTCGTGTTGTCTCCTAAAATTTTGTGTTTTCATAACAACTTCTCCTTGAAAAATTAAAGTTTTCAAGTCTATAAAAAAATAATGCTAAAAAAATGCGTATTTATTTTATGAGGGTATTTATATAGTCGATTATTTCACCATTTCCTGTTAGTTCCGCTATATCAGCGATACCCAGTCCGTCATTGGTTCTTGCGAGCTTATCGGAGCCTTTTGAGAGAAGAAGCTTTGCCATTTCCAAGTTTTCTCGCCATATCGCAAGCATTAAAGGGGTTTTGCCGCTAGAGTCCCTTGAGTTTACATCCGCGCCCTTTTCTATTAGGTATCTAGCGACATCCAATTTTCCCTCCCAAACTGATAACATTAAAATCGTCTTGCCGTTTGGCAAGGCGGCGTTTGCTTCATCTTTTGAATTTATCAAGGTTTTTAGTGTGTTTATATCGCCGTTTTTAATGGCTTTTACCATCTCATTTGTCGGCTCTATGGCGAATAGGGGCGCTAAGAGCAAGAAAAGCGTAAGAAGTTTTCTCACACTTTGCCTTTAAAACTGTCGATAAAGCCTTGTATATCTTCCTCTAGCGCTTGCAGTTCTTCTTCATGTAAAACCTCATCTGCCATAATTTGACTAGCCATATTAAATGTCACAATGTCTTTGTCTTTTGTTAGTTCCGCCAATTTTTCATATACGCTAATGGCGCACTGCTCACCTTTGATATTTTGCGCCAGCACTTCAAGGACTTGTGGGTTTTCTGGCGCATCGTAGCCGCATATTGTATTTGCAAGCCAATCTTTTGGATGTAAAAGCGGCGTGCCGCCAAGCTGGATTATCCTATCTGCAACCATTGTAGCGTGGCGTAGTTCATCTGCGGCGTGCTGTACAAGCTCGGCTATAACCGCCTCTTTCATAATTCCTTTGACAACTTTTGACCCAACCCAGTACTGGTAATGCGCCAGCCACTCATCAGCGTATGCCCTGTTGAGTAGCGCTACTATCTCCTCGATATTCCCTTTTACGATGCTTCTACCGAATGAACCCATTGTAAACCTCCAAATTTTTGATAGATGATTATACTCCAAAAATATCTTAAATAGTAAAAATTACTAAAAAATATTTTTGCGCTAAATAGTGTAAAATAGCGCAAATTTTTTATAAAGCTTTACTATGAATCGCAAGTGGATTGGAGAGCTTGTGGCGTCAAAGGCGTAGCTCGTAGAAAAAATAATGGAAAAATAAGTGCTAAAAAAACATTACAAACTAATAATCGCTATTTTGCTTTTTTTGCCGTTTGTGGCATTTGTCGACAAGATAGTTTTTGCATATATGCAACCAAACGCCGCTGAGGCTGCAAAAAACAAAGAGAGTGTGCAGGTGTTATACGGCGTTAAATGTTCAATGTGTCATGGAATAAAAGGCGAAGGCGCCGCAAACTATCCAAAAAAAATAGCCGGAATGTCAAAAGAAGAGGCGTTAGTCAAGATAAAAACGCATAAAGAGGGGGAGTTTGGCGAGACTATCAAGCTAAGAGCCGATTTTTCAACCCTTAGTGATGCGCAAAAAGAGGAGCTTGCCTCTTTCGTGGAGACGATGGGCGCCAAATAAGCCCCAAGCGCTCCGCCGAATATTATTTGCCGTCTCCGTAGTTTTTTACAAGATAGTTAATAATTATCTGGCTATCCTCTTTTGCAATTGGAGCCTTAAATTCATCTATCATTTTTCGAACCGTCCCTGTCCAATAAGAGCGAGTTCTTGCTTTGCCTTGATTGAGCACATACCCAAATGAGTGACATGTAAGGCAGTTGGCGGCTACGACTTCATAATGATCTTTTTGTACCATTGGATAGTCGTAGTAAGGCATCTCTATCGGCTTGTCAACTTGCGCATTGAGAGCTGCGGCTGCCACTGTAGCGATAAATATAAATTTTTTCATTTTCTTTTCCTCACACTATCTTAACATTTACGCTATCTACGGCGTTGTACTGGTATCCGCCCGCATTCCAGCCTATTTCGTCTGCTAGCGGTTGAATTCTCCCTATCTTATTGATAGCTCGCACCATTATTGTATAGTCGCCTTTTGCTTTTGGCTCCCATTCAAATACCCATTTTCTGTATGCGTATTTGCCAATCTCTTTTTCAAGTCTTGTTGCGCCCCAAGTTTTGCCTTTGTCAAGAGAGATCATAACCTCTTTTATGCCGTAGCCTTCATCAAAGGCGACGCCTTGAATTTGCACCCTGCTCCCTTTTTTTATTACGGTATTTGGCGTCGGGTATCCAATGACCGATTTTACTTTCATAGCAGCTATCGGTTTTCTTTTGTACTCAATGTCGGCTCCCGGAGTAATACACTCACAGTCGTTGTTTGGCACTGTGTATGCGACATCCATAAAAAATGAGTTTCTGTATTTGTCCATTACCGTAATTTCCGAGAGCATTTTGACCCAGCTATCGGAGAAGTGTCCAGGAATGACTAGTCTAAGTGGAAAGCCATTGAGGTAAGGCAGATCTTCCCCGTTCATTTCGTAAGCTACGATGATGTTGTCATGCAACGCCTCATCGACGGACATCTCACGAAAAAATTTCGGAGTTGCATCTACGGCTGGCTTTTCAAGGCCGTTGACGCCTACCCATGAGCTATTTGGTTTTAACCCAGCCGCATGTAGCAGGTCTTTTAGTCTTACACCTTTCCATACGGCGCATCCCATCGCTCCGTGTCCCCATTGTATCCCGTGCGTTGGACTCGTATAGTAGCTTCTGCTGTTTCCGCCACACTGAAGTACCGATGTTATTTCCACTGGCTCAAACTTTGATTTTAAATCGTCAACGCTTAGGCTAAGCGGCGTATTTACCGTCCCTTTTACCTCCAGTCTAAAAGTGTTTAGGTCTATAAAAGTTGGAATATCCGGCATATGCCATCTAACAAAAAACTGGTCGTTTGGCGTAATAACATTTGTAAAAATATCTCTCGGAGACTCTAGCAATGGTGGTCTATCCGATATGGTTTTAAGCGGTTTTTTCTGCGGAAACGCTATGGTTGGAGGGGTAAAAACATTGCTTGTTTCATCCTTGCCAAAAAGTGAAGCCGCCGCTATGGCAAGTCCTGCACCCAAAAATCCCCTTCTTGTTAGGTTGCTCATTCTATACTCCTCTGTATTAATCAGTAAATTATAACAATTTCCTGTTTAAAGATAAGATAATCTGATTGATTTATAAATAGATAAAATTCAATAAATCTATATTGGTCATTTTGCTCTAGGTTGTTAGGGTCTAAAATAATTGAGCGGGAGAGGGCGTTTAATACAGCTCTCTATAAAGCTTCATAGCGCTTCTGTCGGAGAGAGAAGATATAAAATCCGCAACTACTCTATTTTTATTAGCGCTTTCAAGCCTTATTCTATATTCAGACGCAAGCATATTTGGCTCACTCTCAAACGCTTTAAAAAGTGCTTTTATGCACTGTTTTGCTAGATACATTTTGCGCATTATCGATTCGTGCCTATATACTTTTTGATAAAGCAACGCCTTTAGCTCTTTTATCTCGCGCCACATCTCTTCTCCAAATCGGATAAGCGGCGTCTCGTTTGCCCCAAACATACCGCATGCGGGCTCATTTAGCGATTCAAAAATCGCTTTATTTTTACTGGAAAACTCTATAATATTTGAGATTAGCTCTGTAATAATATGGGTGGTTAACCTGTGACGAAAAAGCGGCTCATTTCTATCGATTTTTTCATGTTCTTCTATCCGCTTTACTATTCTGCGGATAAGGGTGGATGTCTCCAACTCTTCTATGCTGATTAGGTCATACCTAAGAGCATCGTCAATATCTGCGGAGATGTAGGCTATAGAGTCGGAGTTATCGACAATAATTGCTTCAAATGATGGGTGGAAATCGAGCTTAAACACATCGTCAAAAAAAGCCGGCAAAAAGCTTTTTTTGTAAGGCGCTGAGTGTTTTAATACCCCCTCAAGTGTTGCAAAAGTGAGATTAAGTCCATCAAACCCTTTGTATCTTTTTTCCAGTTTTGTCAGTACCCGAAACGATTGGAAGTTGTGTTCAAAGCCGTTGACGCTTCCAGCTTCTTTTAAGCACTCATCTAGCGTATCGCCGCCAATGTGTCCAAATGGGGTATGCCCTATGTCGTGGGCAAGAGCGATAGACTCAGCCAAAGATTCGTTTAGCCCCAAATTTTTGGCGATAGTTCTAGATATTTGGCTAGCTTCAAGCGAATGCGTCAGCCGTGTACGGAAGTAGTCCCCTTCAGAGTTTAGAAAAACCTGAGTTTTGTACTCCAAATTTCGAAATGAGTGACAGTGTATGATGCGGTCCCTATCCCTATCGTAAGGACTCCTAAAATCACTACTTGTCTCAAAAAACCTATCAGATGGTCTCATTCGTTGATTTTTGCTTTTATAGTTTTCGCAAGTAAGGCGCATTTTGATAACTTCTGGGCGGCGCTTAACGAATCTTCTAGCAGTATCCTTGTAAACGCGCTCCCAACTATTACGCCATCCGCCCCGTTTGCCTTTTCCTTTGCCGTATTCTCATTGACCCCAAAGCCCACAAAAACTTTTGTGTTAGTGATACTTTTAACTTTTTGAAGTATTGGCCATAAATTTTCGCGCTTATCTGCTCCAGTGATTCCGGCGAATGCTACAAGGTAGATAAAATCCTTTGAAGCTTTTGCAATTTTCTCTATTCTCTCGTCTGTGTGGGTTACAGCCAAAAAATAGATATTCGAAAGAGAGTTTGCTTCCATAATTTTGCCATATTTTTGACTCTCCTCAAACGGTAAATCCGGGATTATAAACCCTTTGACGCCAGAGCTTGAGGCTTTTTCGCAAAAAGCTTTAAATCCACCTGAGAAAAAAGAGTTAAAATACCCCATAAAATAAGAGGGCAGTTGCGAGCTAAGCGTAGAGGCTATTTCAAACGCATCGGCGCTTTTAAAGCCCGCTTGTATGGCCATCAGACTTGCCTTTTCGATAAGCGCCCCATCTGCCACGGGATCCGAAAAAGGGATACCGAGTTCCAATCTATCGCTCCCAGCCTCCTTGAGGGTAAACCCTAACTCTTTTGTAAACTCCTTGTCAGGAAAACCGCATGTTATAAAACTTACAAGTTCTTTCACTCTGTCCCCATTTTTTCATCTATAATTTCAACTAGCGCCCTTGCAAAATCCTCGCTGTCGTTCGGGCAAGGGACTACTCTGTAATCTTCTATTTTTAGCTCCTGTGCAATTTCACGATATTCGATGTCAAGCTCATACACAGTCTCCACATTATCCACCGTAAAGGCTATCGGATAGATAAGTACTTTTTTGTTTGAAGCGGATATTTTGGTTAGCGTATCGCCTAGAGCAGGACCTATCCACTTCATCGGTCCTAGTTTGGATTGATATGCGAGGTGTGTTTTGCGAAAATTGACACCCTCTGAATATAATAATCCTTCCAAAATTTCCACATGCTCTTCTATCTCTTTTTGATAGCTATCCCCGGCGTCTATTATCTTTTGTGGCAGAGAGTGTGCGCTAAAGACGAGGTCAAAATCCTCTGCGTCTTTGCCTGCAAGAGTCTCTTTTATTTTTTCTACGATAAGTTCGTTAAACGCTCTGTTCTTATAAAATCTTTCTACTATGTGTACTTTTGGATGATATCCTATCTCAAGCATCGCCTTATAAAAATCCTCAATGGAAGACTTTGTAGTCGTGGTCGAATAGTGCGGATACATTGGCAAAAGCGCCACCTCCTCCACCTCATCCTCCATCATAGCTTTCACCGCCTCTTTGGAAAAAGGGGGCACATACCGCATTGCGATATATACTTTCTCATCCATCAGGCTAGATAGTTTTGTAGCTAACTTTTTTGTAAGCGGCAAAAGTGGAGAGCTCCCGCCAATTAGCTTATAATGGCTTTGCGCATTTTTTGTGCGGGTAAGCGCTATTATTCTACCGATAAGCCAGCGAATAGCAGAGCTTTTGACGGTTAGGATATTTGGGTCAGCGAACATATTTTTAAGAAAAATCCGAACCTCTGAGAGATTTGAAGGTCCGCCCATATTTAGTAGTACAACGGCTTTTTTCATTTAAAATTTTAATATCTCCTTGGCTTGAGTCATATCTTTATCTCCTCTACCTGAAATGTTTACAATGACGAGTTTTCCTTTTATATCCATTTTTTTAAGTTGTGCTACTGCGTGGGAGCTCTCAAAGGCGGGAATAATTCCCTCTTTTTGGCTTAGCCATACGAAAGCCTCTAGCGCCTCCTCGTCTGTAACCGCCTCGTACCTTGCCGCTTTACTCTCGTATAGATATGCGTGCTCAGGTCCAATTCCTGGATAGTCAAGTCCGGCGGAGATAGAATACGCCTCTTCTATTTGCCCATCTTCGTCTTGAAGTAGGTAACTCATCTGCCCGTGCAGCACTCCAGCTCTCCCCTTTTGAAGACTAGCGCCGTGCTTGCTGCTCTCTATCCCTTTGCCCCCGGCTTCAACCCCTATGCAAGTGACCCCCTCTTCGCCCAAAAAGTGGCTAAAAAGACCCATTGCGTTACTTCCGCCACCGATGCAAGCTATGGCATAGTCTGGCAATCTGCCCTCAAGGCGGAGTATTTGCGCTTTTGCCTCATATCCTATGACCGCCTGAAAGTCTCGCACCATCAGCGGATACGGATGTGGCCCTGCTACAGTGCCTATCATATAATATGTATCTTTTGCGTTTGTAACCCAGTGCCTAATAGCCTCATTCATAGCGTCTTTCAGCGTCCTAGAGCCTGATTCCACCGAGTGTACCTTTGCCCCCAAAAGCTTCATACGAAATACATTTAACTCCTGCCTTGCCACATCTTTTGCGCCCATAAACACTTCGCACTCAAGCCCAAAAAATGCACATGCCGTAGCCGCAGCCACACCATGCTGACCAGCGCCGGTTTCGGCTATTACTTTAGTTTTACCGAGTTTTTTTGCTACAAGAGCTTGAAGTATGACATTATTGATTTTGTGGCTTCCGGTGTGGTTGAGATCTTCTCTTTTGAGATAGATTTTTGCGCCCAACTCCGCTGAGATATTGGCGGCATAGGTAAGAAGGGATGGCCTGCCTACATACTCTTTTAGATAATAATTCGCCTCCCTCCAAAACTCTTCGTCAAACCGTATCTTTTTGTACGCCTCATCAAGTTCTATAAGGATTGGCATCAGCGTTTCAGGGACAAACCTTCCGCCAAACTCTCCGAAATGCCCGCTCTCATCTGGGTCAAACTTACTTTTTTTGGGAATATACATTCTTCGCTTCTTTTATTTTTATTTTTATTTTACTTAAAGCAGTTTTAAAGCCACCGTTGAAACTAAATAGTAATAAATTAACTTTATAGTTCTGTTTAATATTCGGAGACAAAAGATGGTAAGTGTTAAAAACATATTAGCGGCTAAAAACCCGACATTTTTTAAAAAATACCCAAAATTTTTTACCGATTTTTCCACTTTGGCTTTAAGCAAGCTGTTAAAAGAGAGAGAAATCAATGATTTTTTATCTAAAAATCAAGAAGCAGAGGGGTTTGATTTTATAGATGCGGTACTCGAAAAGTTAAATTTTAGCTATAAATTCTCTAGTCGCTCTAAGGAGAATATACCCTCATCTGGTAAACTGATTATTATAGCAAATCATCCGCTAGGAGCGCTAGACGCCTTGAGTCTTCTTTGCTTTGTGCGTGAGGTGCGCAGTGATGTAAAGGTGGTTGCAAATGATATATTGATGAGCGTGCCAAATCTGCAAGGTCTTCTTTTGGGTCTTGATATTACCAAAAAAAGCTCTGTTAGAGCCGATATGAAAGCTATTCTTGCTGCTTTAAACAATGAAGAGGCGGTCATTATCTTCCCAGCAGGAGAGGTGAGTCGCGCAAGACCTATAGGTGTACGGGATACGAGATGGGAGAGCGGATTTTTGTTTTTGGCTGAAAAATCAAAAGCTCCAGTACTTCCTGTGTTTATAAAAGCCAAAAACTCATTTATGTTTTACGCCGCCTCTACTGTCTATAAGCCCCTTGGAACGCTACTTTTGCCAACAGAGATGATGAGACAAAGAGGGAAAAGCCTAGAGTTTGTAGTAGGCGAGACAATACCAGCCGCAAATATAACAGGTCTTAAAATCTCAAAAGAGCACAAAATAAAGCTTGTTAGAAAACACCTATATGGGCTAGCAAAGGGCAAAAAAGGGGTATTTGAGACGGAGCGCAATGTGGCTCACCCCGAGGAGCGAAAAAGCCTTAGAGACGACCTTGCTTCATCGGAGCTTTTGGGGCGCACAACTGATGATAAGATGATATATCTTTACGACTATGCAAAAAAATCAACAATACTAAAAGAAATAGGGCGACTTCGAGAGATGACTTTTCGTAAAGTTGGAGAGGGTACCGGTAGACAAAGAGATATCGATGAGTACGACAAATACTATCGTCACATCGTGCTTTGGGATGACAAAGAGCTTGAAGTCGTTGGCGCATACCGTGTAGGGCAGGGGCGAGAGATATACGATGTTTTTGGCGCAAGCGGTTTTTATACAAACTCTCTTTTTAGTTTTTCGCCTGATTTCGATGAGTTTTTGCCTCATTCTATAGAGCTTGGACGAAGCTTTGTGCAGTCTAAATATTGGGGTTCTAGGGCGCTTGATTATCTATGGTACGGAATTGGGGCGTATCTCAAAAAGCATCAGTTTGTAAAGTATATGTTCGGCCCAGTTAGCCTTTCAAACAGTTATCCCGACGAGGCAAAAAAGCTGCTTGTTTATTTTTATTCAAAATATTTTCCGGCTCCAAAAAAATATGCGACATCCAAAAATCCGTTTGTATTAAGCAGGCATGAAGAAGAGGAGTTTGCCTCATATTTTGGTTTTGAAAGCTACGAAGAGGATTTTAGAAAGCTAAAAAATCTTTTAAAAAACTACGGCTGTGTCGTTCCGGTACTCTTTAAGCAGTATTCGGAGTTATGCGAAAAAGGGGGCGTATATTTCAGCGATTTTGGCGTAGACCCTGATTTTGGAGATTGCGTGGATGGTTTTATTATCGTTGAAATAGACAAAATTCTACCCGCAAAACGGGAGAGGTATATGGGAAATTTATCTTAAATTAAGGAGTTTGTTATGAGATGTTATCTATGCCAAAGCGCTAAAAACCTAAGTAAATATATGGTTGATGGGGACATTACAGTCTTTGTGTGCGCCGACTGCGAAGAAGAGCTTTTGATTGAAAATCATATCGAACTAGAAGACAAGATATGTGAAAAGCCAATATTTAGCGAAGAAAATAGCGCTCTAGCCTACGCTTACGCATAAGCTATCCTTAAGACGCTCTTTGCTCGTTAGCAAGACGGCTTAGGTATCTTTGTTTTCTTAGTTTTTTATCCTCTTTTGGCAGCTTGCAGAGGTTCGTTCCGGCCTCATACATCATGGCGCCGCTAATTAGCGAGTAGACTCTTCTTTTTGAGTCGCCAAAAATTACCTCCACCGTCTCATCGTCGAGTATTACTCTTTTGACGCCGTTGTATTCGTTGAGAGGGATTTTTAGAATTTTTGTGTCGTTTTTGAAGATTTGAAGGAAGCTATTTGTAGTTTTGTAGCTAATTTCACATGTGCTCACTTGCAACTCCTGCCATATTTAAAGCGCCTTATATTACTTCAACATTTTTAAAATAGCAAGATTTATTCCGTTTTTTATGTTTTAAATCTGTCACATTTCTTGCTTAAAATTCATAGCAAAAAACAGAGGTTTTTTTGAATTTCAAATCCGTTTTTATCTCTGATATTCACCTTGGTACTGCCGACTGCCAAGCCGAAAAACTGCTTGATTTTATCAAAGGCATAGAGTGTGAAAATCTTTTTTTAATCGGCGACATTATCGACGGCTGGGAACTTAGACGCTCGTTTAGATGGAAACAAAGTCACTCAGATGTCATACAAAAACTACTGAGAAAAGCTAGAAAAGGGACCAAAGTTTATTATATTCTTGGCAATCACGATGACTTTTTAGAACCTTTTTTGCCAATAACGATGGGTGAGCATTTAAGCGTGCACAGAGAGTTTTATTATACGGGTGCAAATGGATTAAAGTACCTTATTACGCACGGAGATCTATTTGATGCTGTGACAATGACAAAAAAATGGCTCGCGCTTATCGGCGACAAAAGCTATCTATTTTTACTCAAAATCAACCGCCCGCTCAATTTTATTCGTCGCAAAATGGGGCTTGGACACTGGTCGCTCTCCAAATATATGAAGGCGAATATAAAAAAAGCCGTCAGCTATATTTGCGACTATGAACAGGTGCTTTCAAATTATGCCCGCCAAAAAAATGTACATGGCGTAATATGCGGGCATATACATGAAGCCCAAATTAAAATGATAGGAGATATCCATTATCTCAATTGCGGCGATTGGGTAGAGTCTTGCACGGCAATAATTGAACATTTTGACGGTAGATTTGAGGTGTATGATGCAACTCGTTAGGCTCTCTCTTATTTTCTATAAAGGCAAAGGTACAGCGGCCGATAAGATTATCCGATTTTGGACAAAAAGCCATATTTCGCACTCTGAGATAGAGACGATAGGCGGCTACTACTGCTCAAATGATATGAAGACAAGAGTGATGCGACTAAAAAAGATTTTTCCAAAAAATGATGATTGGGAGGTGTGCCACATAGCACTACCGCTCGACATTGCAAAAAGGCTTTATGCATATCAGCTTCAAAAGTGTGGGACAAAATATGACTGGGAGGGGATATTTTTCTCTCAATTGTTTAAGTTTGGATATAGCGCAAAAAGGAGATGGTTTTGCTCAAAAAGCAATTTAGACGACATACAGACTGCTATAAAAATTATGAAAAATGAGAATAAAGGGGGGAAATATGACCTGCTTTTAAGAATTTATAAACCGTTTGCCTCATACACACCGCAAAGCGTCTCGCCGGCTACCCTTTACGCATTAGCCAAAGAGTGTGAAAAGAGCTTACGAAGCCACAATCTCCTCGATTAATAGCTCGATAGAGCCGCCCATATAGTCGTTTTTGTAGATGGAGAAGCGAAAATCAATATATTCGTTTTCTTTTGGAAAGGAACTTGCGCGAAAACAAACCGCTTTTAGTCTTTTATCTTTGCAGACAATAGTGGCTTTAAATCCAGTCTCTTGGCTGATTGTTTTTAGCTGGGCTACTTTTTTGCCTCTACCCATAAAGATGGGTTTTTCATTCGCCTCTCCGTACGGCTCAAATTCATCCAAAATAAGCAGCAACTCTTCGTCAATTTCGCAAAAATCTATCTCTCCGATGCACTGTTTTTGATAATATCCTTTTTCTCCTTCGCCATCTATGCAACACTCGTTTATAGCTATTCTAAAAGCTTCGATATTTTCGGCATTAAGCGATACGCCTGCAGCCATCCTATGCCCACCAAACTTGCTAAGAAGATGCGAATTTTTGGCAATTAGCTCAAAGATGTTTATATCCATTACGCTTCTAGCGCTTCCTTTGGCGTGTAAGCCGTCTATGCTAAAAACAAAAGCTGGTTTTTTGAGGGTTTGGGCTAGGCGAGAGGCTACTATCCCTACAACGCCTTCGTGCCACCCCTCTTTTGCGACGACTATTATTTTGTCATCTTTGTTTGCCATCTTAAGAGCCTCTTTGGTTACCTCCATCTCTATTTTTTTGCGTTCTTCGTTTAGGGCGTCTAGTTTGTCGAACAAAAAGAGGGCCTCTTCGATGGTTGATGAGCGAAGAAATGAAAAAGCCTCTTTGGCCAATACGAGTCGTCCGGCGCTGTTTAGTCTAGGGCTTATTTTGTAGGCGATGTCGGTGGAACTAAACTCCTCTTTGGCAAACCTCGCTTTTATCGCTTTTATCGCAGGTCGTTTTGAGGTTTTGATAATGTCTATACCGGCTTTAACTATTACCCTGTTAATATCTTTTAAGGGCATTACATCGGCTATTGTGGCGATGGCGACGAGGTCTAGGTATTCTCGCATATTTTCATCGCTCTCAAGCTCTATCTTAAGAGCCGCCATAAAATACCACACAACCGTTGCCGCACATATCTCTTTATATACAAATCCGCTATCTATCTTAGGGTGAACAATGGCGTATGCCTCTGGCAATTCATCCCCTATTGTGTGGTGGTCGATAATGATAAGCTCTATGCCTCTTTGGCGGCAGATTTTGGCCGCATCTATGGCGGCTATTCCGTTATCTACGGTAATGACGAGATTGCCGCTCACTCTCTCTAATATCCCCTCACCGAGCCCGTATCCGTCATTAAATCTGCAGGGAATGATAGTTTCGGTAACAGCCCCATGCTTTTGCAAAAACTCTTCAAGTATAGCGGCGCTTACTACGCCGTCTACATCGTAGTCGCCTACTATCGTTATCTTCTCTTTGTTGTCTATAGCCAACTTAACTCTTTTTGCCGCTTTTTCATTATTTGGCATTGTATGGGGATGGGGGAGTTTTGAAAGAGAGGTTATATTGTCGTCTCTAAAACGCGATTTTAATATCTCCAAAACATCTTTTTTAGTAAGGAGCTTATTTTGCATCTTTGACACATCTAACAAAACTTTTATTCTCTTTTGAGCTATTTGCTACACTTGCCCGCATAAAACCAACAACTATAGCTGTATTAGAAAAATCATCATTAGCATCACCGCTCCAGTAGTATTTTGGATAAGTAAAACCATATTTTAATTTAAACCCCTCTTCATCTCTTAATTTCTCAAGGGCTAACGAAAAAAGCTCACTTGCGCTTGGCAGCCTCTCCCCTTTTGCCTTGCAAAAAGCTTTTGCCTCTTGATAATTCATTTTATTTCGCTCACCCTTTGACCAGATGAGATTTTTTGTTTTTATGTTTTGAGTAGGCTTAATACAAACTAAATATAAACTCTCTTTTTGCGAAACTATATTTACATCGCGATTTTCAAACGAGTAGTAGTATATCTCATCGCTATTTTCTTTGTTTGTTGTAGAGCTTGCATAGAGCGATTTTTCACCCTTTTCTCTTAGCTCATCTGGCACATTAAATAGCTCTTCAATATTAGGAACTTTATAACTTTCACCAAAGCTTTTGCATACACTCTCTCTTTTTTCTTTGGATGAGTATGTGGTTTGAGGCGTAGGTATTTTATAGATACCATATTCGTTTTTTGCCTCTATGCCATGTAAAGTTGTCGCCAAGATGACAATAGCTGTTAAATTAGTTTTTAGTTGCATCACTTCTTTTTTTAACCTCTTTAGTAAATGCCAAAATTATTTTATTTGGATTTTGGAGTCTACTCGTAAACTCAGGGTGGAATTGCACCGCCACAAACCAAGGGTGATCTTTTAACTCTATTGCCTCTATAAGCCCTCTTGATTCACCAGATATAATCATTCCAGCCTCTTCAAGAGCCTTTCTATATTTACTATTTGCTTCGTATCTATGCCTGTGTCTCTCAACTATCCTTTTTTCCCCATCGTATGCTTTTTGCAGTTTTGAGCCATCCAGCGTCTCACACTCGTATTCCCCAAGCCTCATTGTGCCGCCAAGTGGTGTTTGATGGGTTCTTATTTGTTTGTTGCCACTTTGGTCTAAAAATGAGTCAATTAGATAGATAACTGGCTCTTTTGTCTCTGGGTCAAACTCAACCGAATTTGCCTCTTTTAAACCAAGCACATTTCTAGCAAACTCTATAATGCTAAGCTGCATTCCAAGACAAATTCCAAGAAACGGTATTTTATTTTCTCTGGCGTATTTAATAGCGGCTATTTTCCCCTCTATTCCCCTTGTGCCAAATCCACCAGGAATTAGTATGCCGTCGCACTCTTTAAGCTCGCTTAGATCACCATTTTCTAAAGCCTCAGCATCCACCCATTTGAGATTTATTTTTGTATCAAGCCACGCTCCACAGTGGATAAATGTCTCAGTTAACGACTTATACGACTCTTTTAGGTCTAGATATTTACCTACAAAAGCTATTGTTATCTCATATTTTGGCTCTACTATTCGCTTTGTAAGCCTTTTCCACTCTTTCATATCTGGCTCAAGCTCACCTAAGTCAAGGTGTTTAGAGATAGCTTTTAACACCCCCTCTTTAAGAAAATTTAGCGGCACTTGATAGATAGACTCACTATCCATGACCTCAATTACAGATTCTGCCTCAACATCGCAAAAGAGGGCTATTTTTTTCTTTATCTCTTTTGGGAGTGGACGCTCGGTTCTACACATAAGCATCTGCGGATTAATACCGATTCTTCTTAGCTCTTGCACCGAGTGTTGCGTAGGTTTTGTCTTTAGCTCCCCAGCCGCTTTAATATAAAACACTGGCGTTACATGGATATTCATAACATCGTTTTTAAGCTCGTGTTTTAGTTGTCTGACCGCCTCCATAAAAGGCTGACTCTCAATATCCCCTATTGTGCCGCCCACCTCTACTATGAGTATATCTTTCCCTTTTGCGGCCGCTTTTATCCTTTTTTTAATCTCATCTGTTATATGCGGGACAACTTGTATCGTTTTGCCTAAATACTCCCCTTTGCGCTCTCTTTCAATTACTGTTTTATAGATTTGCCCTGCGGTAAAGTTATTTTTTTTGGAGATATTTTCATCCAAAAATCTCTCATAGTGCCCAAGGTCAAGGTCTGTCTCTCCGCCGTCAAATGTGACGAATACTTCGCCGTGTTCAAGGGGGCTCATGGTCCCTGGGTCTACATTTAGATATGGGTCCATTTTGAGGATTGTTACATTAAGGCCGCAGTGTTTTAGTAGCGTGCCCACACTTGCAGAGCCGATCCCCTTGCCTAGCGATGACAAAACGCCGCCTGTTACGAATATGTATTTTGTGTTCTTGGTCATTTTGAAATTACCTAGTCGTTTTAGCTGGAATTTTACAAAATATTGCTAAAATACCAGCTTTGTTGTCAGCAAGTTCATCCAAAAACTTGTAAATATGACCAGAGAGGACGGTGATTTTTAATGCCGGGAACAATACTAAGAGAAAATGAAAGCTTCGAAGAGGCTTATAGAAAATTCAAAAAACAGTGCGATAGAAACCTTATCGTAACTGAAGCAAAAGCTAGAAGATTCTTTGAGACTAATGTCGAAATAAGGAAAAAAGAAAAAATAGCCGCAAGAAAAAAGATTCTAAAAAAACTCTACATGATGAGAAGGTACGAATCAAGGCTATAAAAAAGCCCCCTCTTGGGGCTTTTTTAATCTTTCCCTCCGTTAAACATTTCAGAGATTAATCCCTTATCGGTTGTAAGCTCAGCTCTTACAACACCAAAAATATGACTTACTACAAAAACCACAAAAAACTAAAACGCCCATTCGTGAAGCTCTTTAACAAGATGCAAACTCTCTTTGTCTATCCCAAGGCTCTCTCTAAAATACATCAATGGACCACTAATTGCCATATATACCGCAATTACATAAAAAGCTCCGTGTGCATATTTTGCCCTTTTAAATTCGGTGTCACTAGAGCCTTTTGCCTTACAGGTTGGGAATTTTTCCGATTTTGATACAAAAGCATACAATCTAAAAACAAGTAAAGCCGCAAACAAAAACCCTAAATAGTAGTGCCACTGCCACATATTATCCCGAAATATTTTGGCTATCTCTTTTGCTTTATCATCGGTTAGCGCTATTCCTATTTCAGATAGCTTTATCTGCAGTATCTGTGCATTTTCTTTGTAGTTAAGTCATGTTTTTCTAAATATATAGGTAAACATCAGCCCTATAATTAGCGCCGCATTGAGCCAATGCCACACCCTAATATTTACACTTCTTTTTTCGCTGAAAGCTCCCATTGTTCCCTCCTTTTTGTGTATTTGATGTAAAACTATTTACCCAAAAAACGAATCAACTCCTCGGTATCTACGCCTATTTCATTTAACATACCGCCAAGAAGTCCTCTTTTTAGGTTTTCTTTGCCATGTATTGGCACCGTCACGGCTCTGCCGTCGTCGTGTTTATATCTTACATGAGAGCCTTTTTGTCTCACAAGATAAAATCCGAGCGACTCCAAAAATTTAGCAAATGTCTTTGCATCAATAACCGGAAGCGGCGGCACGGTTTACCTCTATTTCCCATATTCCAAATAGAGAGCTACCCTGCTCTTGCCCGTTTTCGATACTTGCCTCAATAGCTTCTTCTATTCTTATCTTTAATTCGTCTAGCGTATCCGCCTGTGTAAAACACCCTTTGAGACTAGGCACCCTAGCCGTGTATCCACCGTCTTGTTTATCTTCTTCTATGATTGCGGCGTATCGCATAGAAAATCCTTTTGTTTTTTTAGTATTATTCCATATATTTTTTAATGTTAATGGATAAAAAAATGACTCATAAATATGATTTGATAGTTGTTGGAGCTGGGCATGCCGGAATAGAGGCGGCGCTTGCCTCAGCCAAAATGGGACTTAATACTTTAATGCTTACTATTTTAGTGGATAGGATAGGGGCGACAAGTTGCAATCCGGCAATAGGCGGTTTAGCCAAGGGGCATCTTGTAAAAGAGATTGACGCCCTTGGGGGGTTTATGGGTGAGGCAACCGACAAATCCGCAATACAGTATCGGGTGTTAAATGATACAAAAGGTCCGGCTGTACGAGGCTCAAGGGCGCAGATAGATATGGATGCATACAACCTATTTGCAAAAACGGTTTGCCTAAATACCGAAAATTTAGAAGTTAAACAAGATTTGGCTATTGATTTGATTATAGACGGCGACACTGTCTGCGGCGTTGTAACGGAGCTTGGAAATAGATATTTAGCAAAGGCGGTTATTTTAACGACAGGAACATTTTTAAATGGACTCATACATATAGGCGAGTTTCAAAAAGAGGCGGGACGGTTTGGAGAATTTGCCGCAAAAGGGCTCTCTGATAAACTAAGGGAGCTTGGATTTGAAGTGGGGCGGCTAAAAACTGGCACTTGTCCTAGGATAGATGCAAAAAGTATTAATTTTGCAAAACTTGAAATTCAAAATGGCGATGAAAAACCAATCCCGTTTAGTTTTAGAACCGACAAAAAAACATTTGCCCCAAAACAACTGCCTTGCTACATAGCGCATACGAATCAAAACACGCACGAAATTATTAGAAGCAATTTTTATAGAGCGCCTTTGTTTTCAGGGCAGATTCAAGGAGTTGGACCAAGATATTGCCCAAGCATTGAGGATAAAATAAATAGATTTGCCGATAAAGAGAGACACCATCTTTTTATTGAGCCGCAAACAAAAGAGGCAGATGAGTACTACATCAACGGGATGTCAACAAGCCTTCCAATAGATGTGCAGGTGGATATGATAAGGAGTGTTGAGGGGCTAGAAAATGCCGTTATTACAAGATACGGATATGCGATAGAGTATGATTTTGTGCAACCAACAGAGCTTTATCACACCCTTGAGACCAAAAAAATAAAAGGGCTCTATCTTGCTGGTCAAATTAATGGCACTACTGGATATGAAGAGGCGGCGGCGCAAGGGCTTATGGCTGGGATAAACGCCGCCCTTAAAATAAAAGGAAAAGAGCCTTTTGTACTTGGAAGAGAGGAGGGTTATATTGGTGTTTTGATAGACGACCTTGTAACTAAGGGGACGAATGAGCCTTATCGTATGTTTACCTCTCGCGCCGAATATAGACTCCTGCTTAGAGAGGATAATGCAGATATGAGGCTTTCGGCTTATGGACATGCTTTTGGGCTTATTTCAGATGAGATGTATGCAAAAGCGCTTCACAAAAAAAATAGTGTTACAAAGCTTCTTGCAGAACTTGAGGAGAGATATTTTACCGCCTCTAAAGAGAATTTAGCATTTTTGGAAGAGATTGGGGAGATGCCAATAAGCGATAAAGTTTTGTATGTTAACCTCATAGGGAGAAGCGCTTTTAATACCGATAAATTGCAAAAGTTACTTCCGGTAACAAAAGATATGGATGAAGAGATTAGAGAGCTTATACTGACTGAGTGTAAATATTATCACTACATCAAAAAACAACAAAAACAAATAGAAAAAATGAATAGTTACATAAATGTAAAAATTCCTGATGACTTTGTATATGATGGTTTACCTGGGCTTAGCTTTGAAATTGTCGAAAAACTCAAAAAAACAAAACCTGCCACTTTGTTTGCCGCAAGTCAGATAAGCGGCGTTACCCCTGCCGCTATAGATGTGATTTTGATGTATGTCAAGCTACTTAAAAAATAGGACAAAAAGAGTGCGTATTTCTTATAAATTTATAAATTTAAGATATAATTAGTGGCTTTACAATTTGACTTATTGTCAAATAGGCTATTTTTTATTTTTCAAGGAGCAACTTATGGCTGTTGATGAATCAAAGAGGGATTTTTTATTAACCGCCCTCGGAGCATTCGCCGGTATCGGCGGCGCCGCAGCGGCATACAGTATGGTAAAGACATGGGATCCACTTCCTAGCGTTGTTGCCGCAGGTGTAACGAGGGTCGATGTATCTTCTATGCAACCGGGTGAAATAAGGACTGTAGAGTTTAGGGGTAAGCCCGTTTATATCCTTAAAAAAACGCCCGATATGGCGCCTGATAAAAACCACACAAATGTAAAAGCAGGGGGCGGTGAATATACAGTTGTAATCGCAGTTTGTACACACCTTGGATGTATCCCTGCATATGAGGCAGACAATAAGCGATTTAAATGCGCTTGTCACGGCGGTGAATTTGATACAAATGGCGTCAATACATTTGGACCACCTCCAAAACCACTTGCAATTCCTCCATACAGAGTTGAGGGTAACACTATAGTACTTGGCGAAGAGGGCGAAGAGTACAAAAAAATAGCTCCTGAGCTAAAAGCGTAAAGAGGAGGAGAATAGATGGCAATCGATAAAAATAAAAGCTGGCTAGATGCTAGACTTAATACTAGCGCTTTAACTAAGGTGTTGATGACGGAGTATTGGATTCCAAAAAACATCAATTTTCTATGGAGTTTTGGTGTTGTGCTTGCAACACTATTTACCCTCCTTGTTGTCTCAGGGATGTTTTTGCTAATGTACTACAAGCCAGACACGGCTCTTGCATTTGATAGCGTCAATAAAACTATTATGCAAGAGGTTGCTTATGGGTGGATATTTAGACATATTCATGCAGTTGCGGCCTCTGTTGTGTTTCTTGTAATCTACATACATATGTTTGTAGCTATTTATTATGGCTCTTACAAAGGCGGCAGAGAGATGATATGGATAAGCGGTATGCTTCTTTTCGTAACATTCTCAGCTGAAGGCTTTTCGGGCTATATGCTTCCTTGGGGGCAAATGAGCTACTGGGCTGCGCAAGTTATTACAAACCTATTTGGCGGAATCCCATTTATAGGTAAGGAGCTTGTTATTTGGATTAGAGGTAACTTTGTTGTTGCAGACGCTACTCTCACAAGATTTTTTGCTTTGCATGTGCTAATACTCCCTCTAATTATTATGGGTATCATCGGTCTTCATATGTACTCTCTTAGAATCCCTCATGTTAACAATCAAGAGGGTGAAGAGATAGATTTTGAAGCTGAAGCTGAAAAATTCAAAGCGGGTGATAAGAAAAACTCAAAAGTAATCCCATTTTGGCCTACATTTTTGGCTGAGGACTTTTTTGTTCTATCAGCATTTATGATTTTCTTCTTTTATTTAGTGTTCTATCACTTTAGTTTTGCAATGGACCCAATCAACTTCATGCCGGCTGACAGTATGAAAACCCCTCCGCATATCTATCCAGAGTGGTATTTCCTATGGTCTTATGAGGTTTTAAGAGGTTTCTTCTTTAGCGCTAATCTTGGTCTTATAGCTTTTGGTATAGCAAATGTGATATTCTTTGCCCTTCCTTGGCTTGATAGAGATCCAAGTGTAAAACCTGCACACAAAAGACCTCTATTTAGAGTATGGTTTTGGACGCTAATCGTTGTTATGATAGGTCTAACTGTTTACGGCAAGCTTCCTCCTACTGGTATTAATGCATGGATCGGTTTTGTATTTTCAGTATCGTTCCTATCACTTCTTTTGGTAGCGCTTCCGTTAATTTCTATAGTTGAAAGAAAGAGAGGCTAGGATATGAGAGAGTTAAAAATACTAGTCGTACTAATATTCTTTGTGGGTCTTACGTATTGGGGTGTTGAACCTTATGCGCACCACATAATGCATCCTGAGGTTACCCCTGCTGACTTTACATTTAAAGATTTGCCAAAGCAACCTACGACGGGTGACGCGGCAAAAGGTAAAGAGCTTGTAATGGCGCAATGCACATCTTGCCACTCGATAAATAAAGAGGGGGTAAAACTTGCGATGAGCGAAGCGGACGCAGCTAATACTTATGGTGTTGTCCCTCCTGATTTGTCAAATGTTGCGGCAATTTATGACCACAATTTCCTTGCCAACTTTATTCAAAATCCAGAAAGCACAGTAAAAGCTAAACCTGGTAAATATGCAATGCCTATGCTAGGTATATCTGCCGAAGATGCTGGACACATAGTAGCCTACCTTGATTCAATTGCAAAAAAAGATTTGAGCGCAAAAGAGATTACGCAAGAGGCTTGCGTAAGATGCCACTCTATCAAATATGATGGCGTTCAAAGAGTTGCTGCAACTGACGCTAGAATAAAAGAGTATATGGGTTCTGTACCACCAGATCTATCTCAAATGATTAAATCAAAAGGCGAACACTATCTCAACAACTTTATTAACGATCCTCAAAAACTCCTACCTGGCACTGCAATGCCAAGAGTAGGCTTAACAAAAGAGTCTCAAACAAAAGTGATTGAATACCTTGAAAAAGTGGGTGATCCTAAAAAAGATGAGAGAAATTCGCTTGCTCTTTGGATACTAGGATACTTTGTAATTCTTACGGTAATAACTTACCTATGGAAAGTCTCTAAATTCAAAGAAGTGCACTAAGGGGTCAAAAATGATTAAAAAAATACTAACTATATCGGCTGCAGCTATCATGTTGCCAGCCGTTCTTTTTGCTGAAGACAAAGCGGCTTTAATGAAAGATATGGCGGCTCAAGAAGCCGCTATGGCTTCTATCCAAAAAGCTCTTCTTTATAGCTCAAAATCAGGAGTTGTAGAGGGGGTAGCGGCCCTTAAGACTGCAAATAAAGTAGCTACTTTAAAAGAGGGTCTTGTAAATTATCTTCCTGCAGAGAAAAAAGCCCTTTATAAAACAGCGCTAAATCAGGGTGAAAAAGTAAATAAATATGCCGATGAAATGGTTAAAAAACTAGAAGCCGGTAAATACGAAGAGGCTTTTGTGGCTTACGGAAAAATTCTAAACTCATGCAACACATGTCATGTGATTATTAGAAGCTGGAAGTAAGAAGTATCCCGCCCCTTAAGTGGGGTTGGGTTTTGTGTTATTTTTCTTCGAAACTGCCTAGGCTCATAAGCTTGGAGTATCGCTTCTGTAGTCTGCTTTTTTGGCTTAACTTACTAAGGCTATCTACGCTACTTAAGAAATAATTTTTTAAAGCTTCAGCCGCCCCCTCTTTATCTCTATGAGCGCCGATAATAGGCTCATCCACTATATCATCTATAAGATTCATAGATTTTAAATCATCAGGGGTAATTTTTAGGGCGTTTGTAGCTGTCTCTACTTTTGCGCTATCACTCCAAAGTATGGCCGCGCACCCTTCAGGAGAGATAACGCTAAATACGCTGTATCTCATCATAGCTAATTTATCTGCTACGCCTATCGCAAGGGCGCCGCCGCTACCCCCTTCGCCTATTACTACTGATACGGTTATTGTTTGTAGTTGACTTAATTCGAGGAGATTTCTGGCTATTGCCTCTGATTGACCTCTCTCTTCGGCGCCAAGTCCCGGATATGCCCCTGGGGTGTCTATTAACATAAGAACAGGCAGATTAAATTTTTCTGCAAGTTTTGCGGCGCGCAAGGCTTTTCGGTAACCTTCTGGGTGTGGCATTCCAAAGTTTCTTTGAATTTTATTTTTGGTGCCTCTGCCCTTTTCTTCGCCAATTACGACACATTTTACATCCCCGATTTTACCTATAAAGCATACTATGGAACTATCATCTCTAAAATGTCTATCGCCATGAATCTCATAAGCATCGCTCATAATTAGATTGATATAATCTAGTGCATACGGCCTATCTTGGTGGCGTGCAAGTTGAAGTTTTTGGTAGTCGCTAAGATTTTTATAGGTTCTTACAACCTCTTTATCGAGCTCTTTTTTTAGTATTTCAACCGCATGAAAATCTTTTTTAACAGTACTAAGGTCTATCTCTTCTTGAAGTTGCTGGATTTTTTTTTCAAAATCTAAATAAAAAGCCAACTTTTTAGACCTTTTTGAATATTACAACGCCGTTGGTGCCGCCAAATCCAAATGAGTTACTCATAGCAATCTCAATTTTGCCCTCTCTTGCATTGTTTGGAACATAATCCAAATCACAATCCGCATCAGGTGTGACATAATTGATTGTAGCAGGCATTACACTATCTCTCATTGCCATAAGCGTTACAGCGGCTTCTATGGCGCCAGCCGCGCCTAGACAGTGTCCGATAGCCCCTTTTGTTGAGCTAACAGGAGGACAGTTCTCTTTGCCGCCAAATAGCTGTTTAAGAGCCATTGTCTCATACCAGTCGTTATACTTGGTGCTTGTACCGTGAGCGTTTACATAGTCAATTTTAAAATCGCCAATTCTACTTTTTGCAAATTCTACTGCTGCCTTCATGGCTCTATAAGCGCCCTCTCCGCCTGGAGCTGGAGTAGTTATGTGGTTTGCGTCTCCACTTTCTCCAAAACCTATAATTTCGCCGTATATATGTGCGCCTCTTGCCTTTGCGGCTTCGTACTCTTCTAGTATAAGCGTAGCTGCCCCCTCTCCCATAACAAAGCCGTCTCTATCTGCATCAAACGGTCTTGACGCGTGTTGTGGATCGTCATTTCTAGTTGATAAAGCTTTCATTGCCGCAAAACCAGCTATTCCAATAGGACATATAGCCGCTTCCGCTCCGACAACAAGCATTGCATCGGCTTGTCCAAGCATAATGCATTTTGCCCCTTCATTGATAGCGTGAGTTCCGGCGGCGCAAGCTGTTACCGCGCATAGATTTGGCCCTTTTAGCCCCATCTCTATACTTACGATTCCGCCTAAAAGGTTTGCAAGCGCAGATGGAATAAAAAATGGAGATACCCTTCTATGCCCTTGTTCAGACAAAATAACCGAGTTCTTTTCTATCGTTGGAAGACCGCCTATTCCACTAGCCGCGGATACGCCGAATCTTTCGTGCTTAATAGTGTTCTTGTCAAGACCTGAATCCGCAAAGGCTTCAACCGCACTTTTGAGACCAAGCTGTATAAACCTATCCGATTTTTTAACCTCTTTTGCATCCATTACAGTTGTTGGGTCAAAATTTTTTACTTCACCGGCTATCTGTACCGGAAAGTTTTGTGGATCAAACAATGAAATCCTTTCGATGCCACACTTACCATTTAGTATAGCCTCAAAAGAACTTTTTGCGTCGTGGCCCAAAGAAGATATTATTCCTATGCCTGTTACTACTACTCTTTTCACAACTTTCATCTCCGAAGAATTTGAAGTGAGATAAAAAACTCCGAGAGATTCGGAGTTTTATCTATTTATTTTTTAATGCTTTCGATAAACTCTACGGCGTCTTGTACTGTTTGAATTTTTTCAGCTTGGTCGTCTGGAATTTCAATATCAAATTTTTCTTCCAAAGCCATTACTAGCTCAACTACGTCAAGGCTGTCGGCGCCAAGGTCTTCTGCAAACTTAGATTCAGGTTTTACCTCATCAGCGCTAACATTTAGTTGCTCAACAACAACCGCTTTTACATCATCAAAAATAGCCATAAACTTTCTCCCACCGGAATTTTTAAACCCTCTATTATATCAAACCAAGTGTTAAATTCATTACATTAGCATCCCACCGTTTACTTTTAGCGTTTCACCGGTGATATAAGATGCTTCATCTGAAAGCAAAAATGCAACCGCGCTTGCAATTTCTTCTGGTTTTCCGAATCTCTTTAAGGGGATCTTATCTATGTAATAGTTTTTTATCTCCTCTTTTAATTCGTTTGTCATATCTGTTTGTATAAAACCAGGAGTTACGGTATTGTACCTTATTCCTCTTGCCGCCCCCTCTAGTGCAAAGCTTTTTGTCATTGCTATCATACCCCCTTTGCTTGCGGAGTAGTTCGTCTGCCCAGCATTGCCCGTTTCACCTACTATTGAGGCTATATTTACGACACTACCGAACTTGCTTTTACTCATAGTTTTTAACGCTTCCCTGCAACCTATAAATGCAGATGTTAAGTTTGCTTTAATGACGCTCTCAAAATCTTCTATCTTCATTCTAATAGAAAGTTTATCGTTGGTAATGCCAGCATTGTTTACCAGATAATCAAGACTGCCGTCCGAATCTACTATCGTTTTAATCGCATTTATAAAGGCTTCTTCATCGCTTGCATCAAACCCTATTACCGCCGCTTTACCGCCACTAGCTTCTATCTCATCTTTTAGGGCGTCTGCCTCTTTGGCGCCACTTCTATAGTTTATCCACACTTTTAGCCCCTCTTTTGCGAGGTATCTAGCAATCTTGGCGCCTATTCCTCTACTAGCCCCCGTTATTAGTACATTTTTACCTGTAAATCTCATTTTTATCCTTTTAGTTCAATTAGTGGTTCATCCATTTCAGATGGCACATTAAGCCCCATGAGAGTCAAAACGGTAGGGGCTATATTGTTTAATCCCCCATTTTTTACACTTTTTACATCGCTATCTTTTACAAAACAATACACCTCTCCAACAGTATGATTTGTAAGGATATTTCCCTCATCATCCCTCATCTCTTCGCAGTTGCCGTGGTCAGATGTAAGCACCACCGAATAATCTTTTTCATCTGATTTTGCAAATATTTTGCCTAAGCATTCATCCACCGCTTCAACAGCCCTCACGGCCGCTTCAAAAACCCCAGTGTGCCCTACCATATCCCCATTTGCAAAGTTAACAACTATAAATTCATACTCTTCATCCATTGCTTTAAGTACAGCATCACACACCTCATAAGCGCTCATCTCAGGCTTTTCATCATATGTTTTTACTTTTGGACTTGGCACCAACACCCTTGTTTCATTCAGGTATGGGGTCTCTATCCCGCCGTTAAAAAAGAATGTGACATGTGCATACTTTTCAGTCTCAGCTGTATGAAACTGCCTTAATTTGGCTTTTGAAATTACCTCTGCTAATGTATTCGTTGGCTCCTCTTTTTCAAACAAAATCGGGTAATTAAACTCCTTTGAGTATTCAGTCATTGTAACAATGTTAATTTTTTTGTAATCCCTTTCAAAACCATTAAAATCCTCTTTTCCAAGAGCTGTTACTATCTCCCTTGCTCTATCTGACCTAAAGTTGGCAAAAATAAAACCATCCCCCTCTCTTATCCCATCAAATCCATCAAAAGAGACGGGCTCCAAAAACTCATCTGTTACCCCTTTGGCATACTGCTCGTCTATATAATCAAGTGGCGAAATCGTAGTTTTTGGCGTGGCGTCTGAGATGGCGTTGTAACCAAGCTTTACTCTATCCCATCTATTATCCCTATCCATTGTGTAAAATCTACCGCTGATTGTTGCTAGCTTTATATCGTCGTCGCAAATTTTTAGCATCTCAGCAATAAAGTTTTTTGAGGAGGTTGGGCTAACATCTCTACCATCTGTTATAGCGTGAAGCCACACTTTTTTGCCAGCTTTTTTTGCAATTTTTGCAAGCCCGATTATGTGAGAGATGTGGGAGTGGACGCCGCCATCTGAAGCAAGCCCTGCTATGTGTATATCTTTTGAAGCATCAAAAAGCGTTTTAAGTTTTGGGTGGACTGCTAAAGAGCCATCTTCAAGCGCCAAAGATATTTTGACTAAATCTTGGTATAGCACCCGCCCGCTCCCTATGGTCATGTGGCCAACCTCGGAGTTGCCCATTTGCCCCTCAGGCAGTCCTACGCTGAGTCCATATGTTTTTACAAGTGAGTATGGAACGCTTGCAAACAATCTATCATATGTAGGTTTTTTTGCGGCGTAAAAAGCGTTAAACTCCTTTTTTGGAGAGTATCCTATTCCATCGGTAATAATTAAGACCGTCTTTTTTCGCATATTTTTAAGCCTTTCGTGCGGTATTTAGCTAAAGTTTACTAGAATTTCGCTTTTATAACAAGAGGGATTGGCTCAATGTTTTATTGGCTTTACAGCTTTTATGGCGTAAATATTTTTCACTATATTACGGTTCGGGCGCTTATTGGTTTTTTTATCGCTTTTGCTTTGACAATAGCAATGATGCCAAGCTTCATAAGATGGGCAAAATCAAAAAAAATGAAGCAACCCATATACGCCCTAGCTCCTGAGACGCATCAAGGCAAAAAAAATACCCCTACGATGGGCGGGCTTGTATTTATGAGCGCCACTCTTTTGGCTACGGCGCTCTCTGCCAAAATAGATGATTTGTATGTAATAATCTCTATATTTTTGATATTAGCCTTTATGGCGATAGGGCTTACCGATGATATGAGTAAAATCACTGGCGGCAAAAACGAACTTGGGCTATCTCCAAAAGGTAAGCTATATGCACAGTTTTTTGTAGCTCTTTTAATATCCTCCTTTTTGTTTTTTTATCTAAATTTTCCAACCTCTTTTTATGTGCCGTTTTTAAAAAATCCCCTTTTTGATATGGGTTTTTTGGCTATTTTGTTTTGGGCGCTTGTAATCGTAGCATCAAGCAATGCGGTTAATATCACCGACGGTCTCGATGGTCTTGCCACAGTTCCTAGCGTATTTGCTTTTGTATCCCTTGGAGTTTTAATATATATCACTGGAAACGCTGTCTTAAGTAACTACTTATTTATGCCAAAAGTCGTGGGGGTAGGGGAGCTCTCTGTTGTCGCTTTTTGTATGGTTGGCGCCCTTCTTGGTTTTTTGTGGTACAACTCAAATCCAGCAGAGGTGTTTATGGGTGATAGTGGAAGTTTGCCCATAGGTGCTTTGATGGGGTTTTTTGCGATTACTTCAAAAAGTGAGATACTCCTTATTGTTATCGGCTTTATCTTTGTGCTTGAAACAATGTCTGTTATTATCCAGATAGCCTCTTTTAAATCAAGGGGTAAGCGTGTATTTTTAATGGCACCTTTGCATCACCACTTTGAGATGAAAAAATGGGCGGAAAATAAGATAATAGTTCGGTTTTGGATAATTGCGCTGTTGTCAAACATTATTGCACTTTTAACGATTAAGATACGCTAATGACGCTATTTGGGTATGGTAAAACAACGCAGGCAATTGCAAAAAAATATGGCAACTGCAAAATTTTTGATGACAATATTAAAGAGATAAAAACGGATGAGCGGGGTAACACTTTTTTTCCATCTCATCTATTTGATCCTGCCTCAAGCGATTTGGAGGTGACAAGCCCTGGGATATCGCCCAACCATCCGCTTACAGTAAGCGCTAAAAATCTAATAAGCGAATATGATTTGTTTGCAGACATCATGCCTTTTAGCATATGGATTAGCGGCACGAATGGCAAGACTACGACCACGCAGATGTTACACCATTTACTTAAAAGGCGGGGTGCAGATGTAGGGGGCAATATAGGACTGCCGCTTGCTGAGATGAATACAAATGCCAATATGTGGGTGCTTGAGACTAGCTCGTTTACAATGCACTACACCAAAAAAGCAAAGCCAAATATTTACTTGCTTCTTCCGATTACGCCCGACCATGTAAGCTGGCATGGTAGTTTGGAGGAGTATGAAGCGGCAAAACTAAAGCCTTTTGCGCTAATGAATGAAGGCGAGATGATAGTTGCCCCTGCAAAATATAAAGATATAGCGACAAATGGGTTTTTTGTTGGATACGAAAGCGCGGAGGATTTGGCGACATATTTTGAGATAGATACTTCCAAAATAAAGTTTAAAGGTGTGTTTTTGTTTGATGCCCTGATGGCGCTCTCTGTTACAAAAGCCCTTTTTAACGAGGTTGACTATGAGCTTATCAACTCTTTTAATATCGATGGACACAGACAAGAGGAGTTTAGAGACGCTTTTGGGTGCCTTTGGGTTGATGATAGCAAAGCGACAAATCTTGATGCTACGATAGAGGCAGTCAAAAATTATGCGGATAGAAAAATACTTCTTGTGCTTGGGGGAGACGATAAGGGGCAAGATTTAACCCCTTTGTTTGAATTTTTAAAAGATAAAAATCTTGAGGTGTTTTCCATAGGCTCCAATGAAGAGCGGATTAGTGAATTTTGTGCTAAGTATGGTATTAAATGCACAAAATGTACTTTTTTACAAACTGCGGTTGAAAAAATGGCAAATCTAATGGATAGTAACTCCGTTGGGATGTTATCTCCAGCGGCCGCTAGTTTGGATCAATTTAGTAGCTACAAAGAGCGAGGGGAGAAATTTAAAGCGTTTGTAAGCTCTTTAAGCTAAACTTTAAGAGTAAATGATTATAATTTCGCTTCCTTTTTGACTTTTTAAATTTGGCTGGATAGCTCAGTCGGTAGAGCAGCAGACTGAAAATCTGCGTGTCGGCGGTTCGATTCCGCCTCCAGCCACCACCCTCAACTTCTATCCTCGTTTCTCTTGACGCAAACCAATCAAACAAGCAAAATTTACTCTAAGCGCTTATTCGCTTGCTTCTTTTTGGTTCTATTGTGATAAGCTCGATTAGCATAGGTTGGGTTTAATCTTTTTTCTGCAAAAATCTATAAAAAGTATGGAGAAATATATGAAGCTACAAGGTTTGTATGCTATTACGGATGAGATACTGACTCCGTATGAACAGATAGATGGGTTTATAAATGCCGCTATTAGCGGTGGAGCCAAGATTGTGCAATTGCGCGATAAAAAGCTAAGCGATGAAGAGCTGTATCCGGTCGCAAACAAAATAAAAAAAATATGCAAAAAACACAAAATTTTGTTTGTCTTGGATGATAGGGTTGTGCTCGCCAAAGCAGTAGGCGCAGATGGGGTGCATATAGGCGGCGATGATACCCCTGTAGATCTTGCAAGAAAAATACTCGGAAACAAAAAAATAATCGGTGTTTCGTGTTATGGAGATATAGAAAGAGCAAAAGAAGTCGTAAAAAAAGGAGCAGACTATGTGGCTTTTGGCTCTTTTTTTGCCTCAAAAACAAAACCGCATTCCAAGATTGTCCCAAAGAGCATTTTGGGCGAGGCAAAAAAACTAGGGGTTCCGGTATGCGCCATAGGTGGCATAGAGCCATCGAACGCAAAAGAGCTAGTGGATGCAGGCGCCGATATGATCGCCGTTGTTAATGCGCTTTGGAGTAAAGATGTAAAGCAAAATGCAAAAGAGTTAAGCGTGGTATTTGGCAGACGCCGATAAAATGGTTTTTTAAACAAGAGATATATTTATGATTTTTTGCGCGATAAATTTGCGTTAGATGTGTAAAAACCAAATATTTTGGCCAACAGGATACGAGATATGCCTAAAACATATGAGCTAAAACGACAAAAAGAGATGCTTAGCACAATCATAAAGGCTGTTAACTATCTGTTTGCAGAGCAAGATATTTTAAAAGCGCTCGAAGGAGTTGTAAATACGATAGGGCGCAGAATAGAAGCAAATAGATGTTTTGTGTACGGAAAAGGGCTAACGCAAAGCTACATAGAGACCAAGATGCTACAGCTTGCAGTATATGAAAAGCAGAGCAGCAAGGTGATTGCAAGCTATAGGTGCTTTGATTTTTTAAACCGTAACGATTTTTACAAAATTGAAGATATGATGCTTCAATACGGCTACTTTGAGACAAATACCCTCAGTGTGGACGAATGGCAGATAAATGCCGCTAGCTCGTGTAATATCAGGTATATGCTTATCTTTCCGCTACTTATAAACAAGGGGCTTTGGGGTGTTTTTGGATTAAGCTTTGAAAATCCCAAGAATACAGTGGATAATGCGCAAAAAAATGCACTTGCCACATTGAGCAAAAACATAGCCTTTGCCATAGAGAAGTTCCTTGTGACAAGACAGCTAAACGAAGTAAAAACGGAGCTTTTGTGCCTCAATAAAAATCTAGAGGCTGCGGCTATGATGGCGATAAACGATAAGTTAAAAATTGAACAGGAAAAAATTCAAAAAGAGAGAGAACTTTTTGCCATTAAGGAAAAATACCATCTTTTGCAACAAGACGACGCATATAATAAGCAGATAAAAATTTTGAGAGATGACTTGTCGCACAAAAGGGACGGTGGATTTTTGTTTGAGTCGTTTTATAAGCCGCTCGATATACTAAGCGGCGACATATACGGTCTTATAAAAGTTTCCGAGAAGTCTTCGTTTGTCTACATTATAGATGCTATGGGTAAAGGACTCAGCGCTTCTGTAACCGCCGTTATATCGGCCTCTTTTATCAATAATTTGGTTGATAATGCGGTAGCAGGTGGTGTGTTTAATCTGAAAAATATTGTTATGCAGTATCAAGCGTTTATAAAAAAGCAGATTAATGACGATGAAATGGTGTATGCCTTGTTTGTCTACATCGATGATATAAGCGGTGAAATGGAAGTCGCCAACTTCTCTATGCCTGAGATTTTGTATATAGAAGTGGGTGAATTAAAAACGATAAAAGCCAACAATTATCCAATTACACAGTATTTTGACGGGGTAAAAATAGAAAAAATTTCAGCCTCTAAGATAGAGAGAATTTTGGTCTCCTCAGATGGACTTAGAAACGCCAAAATAGAGGGGGACGGTGTGTACAGGAGGGATATGTATGATGACTTTGCAGCTAGCCCTACTAAAAATATTTTTTTAAAAAAACTATTTTCAAAAGCTCTAAATCCAGAAGATGATCTCACCTTCGTATTTATATCAAGATATGAGCCGCAAACGCTCAAAAAAATAGAATTTGAGCTACTGCCTACTATTGAAGCTATCGTTGAGTGCGTAGATACGAAATTAAAAGTGCATTTGAGTAATTATTTTGACGATAAAACTCTTATGCAGATAGAGTGCGCTCTAAATGAGATACTAATGAACGCCATTGAGCACGGGGTATTAAATATCTCTTATACGCAAAAGCATGCGTTGCTTGAGTCTTACAGTTATGAAGAGTATCTAGAAAATGAAATATTGAAACTAGGGGAGTGTAAAAATAAAAAAATTAGCGTTTGTTTTGAAGAAATTTTGCTAAAAAGCCGTAAAGCAGTTATAATAAAAATTAAAGACAGCGGCAACGGTTTTGATGTCAGCACGACGCTAAAGGCTTTGTCGCTCGATAAAAACTTGCGATTTAATGGAAGAGGCATATTGATGAGCGACAATGTTCTTGACGCTCTTTTTTACAATGAAGATGGCAATGAAGCCAATATGATAAAATTTTTATAAGGGAAATTCAGTGGAGCTTTTTGTAGAAAAGATAAAAGACGGTATAAAAATGACAATTAAGGGTGAGAGCATATCGATGCAAGATGCTATTGAGTTTAAAAAACAGCTCTTTTCGGCGATCTCAAAAGATGCCCCCTCAAAGCTTACGGTTAGCGTAGAAGATGCGTATGCGCTCCCATCTTCTATCATTGGCGCTCTTTTGAAATGCAAAGAGATTGAGAAAATAGAGGTAGAGGTTATCGCTAAGAAGCCTGAGCTAATGGAATCGTTGAATAATTTGGCGTTGTCTGAAATATTGTGCGCAAGAGGCTACTAGGGGAGATGGGGTTATGAATACAAATTCACTTTTAAAAGCACAGGCTTTTGGGTTGGCCGGTGTTGCGGTAATTTTTGCAGTTATTGTAGCGTTTAGCGCCCCAGGTTTTATGATTGCGTCAGTGGTTTTTTGTATTATTGTTGTGTCGCTTACGGCTTGGCTTGTGAGTGGAGTGTCTGGCTCTTATGGGCTCTTGGAGGATGCGCTTAAGGTCTCTAAGGCTGTTTCAAATGGATTTTTGGAAGACAGGATAACAAACATAAAAGACAAAGGTACAATAGGCGAGCTATGCTGGAGTATTAACAATATGCTTGATCAGCTTGAGGCTTTTATGAGAGAGGTTGATACCGCAGTCGAATACGCCAATAACTCCAAATTTTTTAGACCGGCGCTATCAAAAGGCTTAAAAGGTCTTTTTGCGACAAATATGGAAGATATCAATAGCATCATAGGCTCAATGAAGGAAAATCACGAGTTTCATAAGCGTAACGCCCTCATAAGCTCACTCTCCAAACTAAGCTCAAATAGCCTTAACAAAAATCTATCCGGTATGCAAGAAGACCTTAGCAAAAATACGAAAATGATAAATGAAATATCCAAGGATGCAGACGGTATAAGTCGTGAGTCTAGTATTGGAATGGAGAATATTAAAACCATAACGGACGATATGCAAAGGTTAATCCAGTCGGTGTCCAAGACAGACTCCGCAATCAACCAGTTTTCGCATAGAATATCTGAAGTGTCAACCGTTGTCGGCATCATCAAGGATATAGCGGAGCAGACAAACTTACTTGCGCTAAATGCAGCAATAGAAGCGGCTCGTGCTGGAGAGCATGGCAGAGGCTTTGCGGTTGTTGCGGATGAGGTGCGAAAACTTGCCGAAAAAACCCAAAAAGCAACCTCTGAGATAACCTCTTCGATTTCGGTTATAGAGCAGGAGATGGCTGATATTATAGATGACTCAAGGGTAATTACGGAGCTCTCTTCGGCGTCAAATGAAAATGTTATATCGTTTGCCGAAATTTTTGAAAAAATCAAAGAGGAGTCTGGACATCTATCTATAGCCTCCAAGACAATGGAAAAACAGATCTTTATGGCGCTTGCAAAAATTGAGCATATAATATTCAAATACGACACATACGGTTTTATTATTCAGGGTAATATTAACAAAAAGATACCGTCAGAGAGTGAGTGTAGGCTCGGTATTTGGATAGACGGCGGTAAGTCTAGCGTCTCTACGCAACTAAAAGAGAACCATAAGCTTTTGCATGCAAGTATCAAAAACGCTTTAGAGTGCATCAAGGATCCAAACTACTACAATAAATCAGAAAGTATCTACGAGTACTATGTGGACATGGAGACATATTGCGACAAAATGTTTGCCGCAATGGACGGTTCGCTAGCTAGTTAAAACTATCAAAATAGCCCCGACAAGGGGTCTCTACCTCTATTTATTTACCAATTTTTTACTTTTTATCTTTATAATTGTGCGTTATGAAAATTATAATTATTGGATAAATTTATATGAAAAAACAGATTTTTTTATTAGCATTCTTAAGTCTTTTGGCGTTTGGCTACAAAGATATAAGCGCAGATGAGGTTGCAATTCTCGCTACTTCATCAGATGCTTTGGTGGTGGATGTAAGGCTTGAAGAGGAGTGGCTGGAAACCGGAGTAATTCACAATGCCATGCTTGCCACATATTTTGACAAACAGGCAAGGCCGCTTAAGAGTGAATTTTTAAAAAAACTAACCGAGGCTACGAAGGGCGATAAATCAAAACAGATAGTTGTAGTCTGTAGAACTGGATTTAGGAGTAAGCTTGTGGCGGGGATACTAGATAGAGAGGGGTACAAAAATGTGTATAACTACAAAGATGGTATGGTAAATTGGCTCTCTGAAAAAAGAGAAGTGACTAGAGTAAAAAAAAGTAACTGACCTTACGCGCCAAAAGGGCGCAAGGCCCATTTTGCATTACTGTTTTAGACCTAGAAGTATCTGCAACATTTGATCCGATGTCGTAATTGTTTTGGAGTTTGCTTGATAACCTCTTTGAATTACAATAAGCTCTGTAAGGCTTTTTGAAAGGTCTACGTTACTCATCTCAAGCGCAGAAGAAAAGACAGCACCTCTGCCGCCGCTGGCCGGAGCCCCTACCGTCGGGTCACCGCTGTTTGCGCTGGCGATAAATAGATTTCCGCCGTCAGCCATAAGCCCTTCATTGTTGGCAAATTTTGCCATTGCAATTTGAGCAAGACCCAAAGACCTGCCGTTTGTAAAACTGCCGATAAGTACGCCGTTTTGGTCTATTCTAATGCCGTTAAGGTCGCCGCCGGTATAGCCATCTTGACTAATTAGTGATGTCGCTGATTTTTGGTCAAAACTCGTCAATCCGTCAAACTGACCTGGCGTGCCAAATGCTAGATTTAGCTGTTGGTTTGGCGTAGAGCCGTTATTCCATGTAACAGACAAACTTTGAGGGTTAACGCTAGAGAGCGAACCGTCTGAGTTAAATACGACCGTACCCCCTTGATATATATTTTGGTTTGGAGCAATGCCACCTATATCGGCTGGGCTTGGCACAGTTGCCGACCATGACCAGGTGGTTTGAGACTCTTTTCTAAATGAGTATGTTATCGTATGTTTTGATCCCAATGAGTCAAATACATCTATACTTGAGGCGTGTGTTGCCGCATTAATAGCTTGCGATGCTTTTGTTGCAGAACCGGGAGGCAAGCTTCCTTCCAGCGCATCAAATGTTTGCGTAAACAGCGGACTAGGATTTATAGAACCGTTGCCATCTATCGATGTTACCGATACTTGTAGCGTCTTTCCAATCTGGTTTGCAAGCACATACTTGCCGTCAGAATTTACACTGACCAAAGCGCCGCCTGAAGAAGCCTTGGCCTGCCACTGCATATACCTCCTTAAATCCTCTGTCGTATGGAAATTTTTCGTTTGTCCCACCGATGTAGAGTCTGGGGCAGGATTTGCGGTGCCGGTGGTATATTGATACTTGTAAGCAGTTATAGAGGCGCCGCTATTTAGTCCGGTGTTATCTCCCCCATTTACAACAAAGTGGATATTTTTTTTACTATCGCCATCCATTTGGTTAATGTTGGTCAAAGTAATACCAGCGCCAGACGCCGACGCTGTTACCCCTGTCTGTGAGGTGTAGGTATTAATAAGAGAGGCCAAAGCCGATGCGTTGGCGGCAGCTGTCGATGTGGAGTCTGTACTGATGCTTCCAGCTATTGTTATCCCGTTTAGAGTTATATTGGCGGTTCTTATACCTCCTTGTACGGCTCCTATGGATGTAGAATCCAAAGATGAGTTTTCAAAGCTTATCCATATCCCTTGCCCATTTTGAAGATTGTACGCTTTTCCACTTGCATTAAAAAGAACTCCAAAATCTTCAGGTTTTTGGTTCTTAACGCCGTTTATAAGTACTCCGTTTGGCATCGTAGGATTTGCTACGGTAGCGCTATCGGAGTCTAGCGCATATATAGAGCCCATTTCGTTTGTTACGCTTCCTGAGACTAGATTTGCCCTAAGCGTAACATTTTTAGTAGCTTTTGCTGGTATAGTCATACCTGGGTCTATCTGTATGCTTTTTATCGGCAGAGTAGAGTCTATTTTGTCATTTGCGTCTTTTATCCAACCTTGTACGATAAGCCCGTTGCTGTCGACGAAGTTGCCGTATGCATCAAAATAAAAATCCCCAGCCCTCGTGTATTTATATGATATTCCATTATCGGGACTTACTATAAAAAATCCATCCCCCTCTATTGCCACATCGGTAGGTTTATCGGTTGTTTGCCTAGAGCCTTGCGAAAATATATGCGTAACGCTGCCTACCGAAGAGCCTAACCCGACTTGAAGCGAGTTTCGTCCCCCTAGCGGGTCTTGAGGAGCGGTTGCTATCTTGGATGTTTGGGATAGCATATCCGCAAAGTTTGTCCTAGAGTATTTAAAGCCTACGGTATTAACATTGGCGATGTTGTTACCTTCAACATCCATCGCTACTTGGTGTGCCTGGAGTCCGCTTACGCCGCTCCAAAGTGACCTCATCATGGCTTAATCCTTAAATTAGATTTTATTTTTAAAAAGCAAATATTATTCCGACTATTTATCTTTTACTTATACATTCTGCCGTATTTAGCGGCTAATTTTTAACCCCTTTTGAGGGAAATAGCTCTTTGTATCATTTGGTCTGCGGTAGTTACGACTTTTGCGTTTGCGCTGTACGCTTTTTCGGTAATAATTAGCTCCGTCATAGCCTCTGCAGCAGAGACATTGCTCATCTCAAGCGCCTGTGAGACTATTTGTCCGCCTTGTATGACATTGCCCCCAGCTAGCCCATTGGAGTAAAATTTTGTTCCAGAGTCGTTTTTGTATGCTACATTGGCGCCAACACTGGATTGTTTATAAAAAAAAGCCTCTCCACTATTGTCTGTTGCTCTAAATTCGTTATTTCCTACTTTTTCAAGCCCTTGCTCGTTTCGAAAGTGAAAAAGGGGGATTTGAGCCACTATCTGACTCTGCCCGTTATCAAAGGCAGCCACAACCATGCCGTTAGAGTCTATATTGTACCCTTTTAGATTACCTTGCGGTATGGCCGGAATTGCAGCTTTGTCTACATAGTTTACTCTTACGGTATAGTTGCCAGGTTCAACCAATTTTCCGTTATTGTCGCGATTGTCCCACTCTACGGTATGGTCTCCTTGTACCTGTGTTGATTGCGGTAAGCTTTTTATCACATTTCCAGCTTGGTCTATTATGTCAATTTTTGGCGTAGTCTGCTTTGGAATAGTGTATGTTATTTTTGTTGGCGAACCGCCCAAAACCGTTACCTGAAAATCTGGAATAGACGCCATAGTGGCAGGAGTTGCTGGTATGCCTGGATGGGTAACGGTTGTTGGAAGTTTAAGTTCAACTTGCGATTTTGCATCTGTTAGTAGATTTGCAGGAGCTATTGATTTTGCCACGACGGTTGCCGTACCATCTTTATTTATGGTCATATTGCCGCTATATGTTCCTACTAACTTATCCCCTTGAGCATTAGTGATATTGCCGTTTGCGTCAATATAAAAATCGCCAGCTCTAGTGAAATAAAGCTGAGTAGGATCGTCTGCTTTTTTGACGCCAAACCAGCCGTTTCCATTTATCGCAAGGTCAAACGGTCTGTCGGTAGTTTGTAAACTACCTTGCTTCATACTAAGAGCCGTTGTTTGCGCCGTAGAGCCAAGACCTATCTCATCTGCTCCACTCATCGCTATTCCTGATTTATACGAAGCAAAAAGCGTAGAAAATTCCGGCGTTGAGGAACGAAATCCGACCGTGTTGATATTTGAGATATTATTTCCCCAAGTATCCATCCCAAATTGTTGCGTTTTTACTCCGCTTATACCAGTGTAAAATGATGTAGTCATAAGTAGTTGCCTTTTTTAGTATTTGACATTACACACCAAGAGTGCATAAGAACCTCTATCTCTCCTGCGTCAGCAGGTAGCTTTAGGGGGTTGTAGGGACATTTATGTCCCTGCCACAAATACGGGCTTTGCTTGTATTTGTGCGTAACATCAGTTAGTATATCTCTTTGATTGTGTTTACATCAACATATTGGCTTCCGACTTTAAAATATGCTGTTGTACCGTCTACTTTTAAGCTCTCTATAGGGTATGCGCCTATAGTAGTTTTACCGGTTGTGCCGTCAGCGCCGTTATACTCTACTTTTACAGAGTATGCTCCATCGGGCACTTTTGTGCCTGAGTTATCGGTGCCATCCCAATTAACTTGGAATACCCCTTTGTTTTTTGCGTCATAGCTGAATGTTTTATATGTTGTATTTCCGGTGGAGTCTACAATGCTTACGGTAGAGCTTGTGGTATCTATTGGAAGATAAACGTCAAATGTTCCACCACTGCCATTTGTAATATTAAGAGCGGTTAATCCAGTAACTGCTGTTTTGCCTATTGCGGAGGCAAGAGAGTAGTTTGCCGATGTTTGGAATGCTTTTGTCATATTCTCCATTGCGGTTTTTGTTGCATTTTGCGCTTCAAGAGCCGATAGTTGGCTTGTTTGTGTAAGCATTTTATCGGTATCCATCGGGCTTGTCGGGTCTTGATATTGAAGCTCCGTCAAAAGAAGTTTCATAAAAGCTTGCGAATCAAGCTCTGCTTTTGGATTGGAGGCCTTTGTATTAGCTGTATTTGCTACCGATGTCGGTATATTTGTTACTGCTGATGCCATTTTGTGCTCCTTATGCGTATTTTGGGTGTGGCATTACGATATCTAGGCTCTCTATCTTGCCCATCTCATCGCTGTTTATTTGATATTTTTTTGTCGCTTCCTTCTGCCAGTTTTTGCTACTTTGCTCTTTATTTTGGTCTGAAAAATTGAAATTCATCTGCAAGCTAACAAAACCTTGCGCCATTAGATTTTGCCGAAACTCTTGGACATTTTGCATAAACATTTGCATTGTGTCTTGGTTTGATGAGACATTGACTATTAGATTTGACCCTCTAGTAATCAATGTTACATCCACACTGCCCAGATTTTGCGGATTTAGCTCCATTGACACCTTCATAAGAGGGGGTTTGTAGTTGTCTATTATCTCTTTTAAATCAGAAGAGAAGTTTTTTAGCCCTTCTGCAGCAACGGCCATTTTGCCTTTTAGCTCGTTATTACTCTGTTTTAAAGTCTCTAGTATATTTGGCGTCATGTGCTCTTTTTTGGTAATAGCAGCGGCAAACTCCTCTTTTTGAGGCTCTTTTTTAGCTAAAAAATCGACCAAAAAAGAGGATTCGCTTTTGGTATTTACTTTTTGAATGTCAATATCCTTAAAGGCTGCCAACTGGGCGTCTGTATTTTTGTGAACTACCTCTTTTTTTGAATCTGGCACAGCTTTGAACTCTTTTTTAGAATTTCGTTGTGTTTCTTTAAGTTCTTTTTTTACCTCATTTTCCAAAACTGTGTTTGTAATCTCTTTTGTAATCTCTTTTGTAATCTCTTTTGTAATCTCTTTTGTAATCTCTTTTGTAATCTCTTTGTTTTTTGTATCTTGAAGCAGAGAAGCTAATGACGGAGCATCTTTTTTGGGCGCAACAACCTGTTTTGCGGTAAGTTCAGACACACTCTTTTCTGTTTCTACCTTAGCTATTTTTTGCTCTACAATAGCCTTTTTTTCAACATTTTCTTTTGCTATTTCGATGTTTTTAGAAGTTTTATCGCCCTTTTTTGCCTCGATATGTTTGGACTCTTTTGTGTTTGCGCCCTCTTCTAGCTTTTCAACGCTTACTTTTTTGACATCTACCCCGCTGTTTTTGGCAAGCTCAAGCAATTTTTTGAGATTTTTAGCTTCTGTGCCTTTTTTGTCTTCACCTTTAGGGATAGAATCTCTTAACTCTTTTACGCTTTTTTCTATCGCTAATTTATCGTTTAGTTTGATTTGCGATAGTAGATTTTTGATGCCAACAATAGTCGCCGCATCTATTTCTTCGTTTTTTACTTCAACTTTTTTGAGTTTAAGAGAGCCGTTTTTATCAAGCTCTATCTCCCCCTTTTTTGTCATCTCAAGGAGTTTTTTAACAAACTCTTTGTTCTCTTTGAGATCTATCTTACCGGCTTTTAGCAAACCCTCAAGGGGACTTCTTTTACCTTTAGCTTTTACGGCGGTTTTTAGTGCGATTTGCTCGCTCATCTTGCTGGCCTTAACTGGTTTTTTTTAAAGATAAGCAAATAAAGTTCCATTAGTAGACAAAAAAGTGAAGCGGTATTTGAATATAATTCGCAAAAAATTTTAAGATAGGGTAATTTATGCAAGATATTAGAAATATAGCGGTTATCGCCCACGTTGACCACGGTAAGACGACGCTAGTTGATGGACTACTAAAGCAAGCAGGCACATTTAGCGAAAGAGATGTTGTTGAAGAGAGGGTAATGGACTCTAATCAGCTTGAAAAAGAGAGGGGAATTACGATTCTCTCCAAAAATACAGCCATCAACTACAAAGGGCACAAAATCAATATTATTGACACTCCGGGGCACGCCGACTTTGGGGGAGAGGTTGAGAGGGTTTTAAAGATGGTTGACGCCGTTCTTTTGCTTGTCGATGCGCAAGAGGGTGTTATGCCTCAAACAAAATTTGTCGTAAAAAAAGCTGTCGGACTAGGACTAAAAATCCTTCTAGTTGTAAACAAGATAGACAAACCTGCGGCCGAGCCTCTTAGAATCCAAGATGAAGTATTCGATCTTCTAGCGCAAATGGACGCAAGCGACGAACAACTAGACTTTCCCGTTGTTTATGCGGCGGCAAGAAACGGTATGAGCAAAAAAAACCTTGAAGATCCAGATGGCGACCTAACTCCTCTATTTGATATGATATTAGCCCACACTCCAAAACCGTCAGGCTCGCCTGATAACCCCCTTCAACTTCAAGTATTTACCCTTGATTATGACAACTATGTGGGCAAGATAGGTATTAGCCGTATATTCAATGGTACCGTCAAAAAAAACCAATCTGTAGTTTTGGTCAAATCTGACGGTGAAAAAGTAAACGGCAGGGTAACGAAACTAATCGGCTTTATGGGTCTAAATAGAATGGAGATAGAAGAGGCTCATGCTGGTGACATTGTAGCAATTGCTGGGTTTGAAACAATCGATGTTGGCGATAGCTTGTGTGATCCGAATAACATTATGCCACTTGATCCAATGCACATCGAAGAGCCTACTATGAGCGTTATATTCTCTGTTAACGACTCACCTCTTGCCGGAACTGAAGGAAAATATGTAACAAGCAATAAACTCAGAGAGAGACTTGAGTTTGAGATGAATACAAATATCGCTATGAAGTTAGAGGCGGTGGGTGAAGGTAAATTTAAAGTTTCAGGCAGGGGTGAGCTTCAAATTACAATCTTAGCGGAAAACATGAGAAGAGAGGGGTTTGAGTTTGGTATCTCAAGACCAGAGGTTATCGTAAAAATTGAAAATGGAGTAAAATGTGAGCCGTTTGAACACCTCGTTGTAGATGTGCCAGATGAGTTTAGCGGTACTATTATCGAAATTTTAGGCAAAAGAAAAGCAGAGATGAAATCGATGGCGCCAATGGGCGTTGGGCAAACAAGGATGGAGTTTGAAATCCCAGCTCGCGCGCTTATCGGCCTTAGAACACTTTTTCTGACAAGCACAAAAGGAGAGGGTGTTATGAACCACTCATTTTTAGAGTACAGACCTTTTAACGGAGAGGTTGAGAGTAGAACAAACGGCGCGCTTATCTCTATGGAAAACGGCGTTGCCACGGGGTATTCAATATTTAATCTTCAAGAGAGGGGCGTAATGTTTATAGGGCCTCAAACAAAAGTTTATGAGGGGATGATAATAGGTGAGCACTCAAGAAGCAATGACCTTGAGGTGAATGTAACAAAGGAAAAACAACAATCAAATGTCCGCTCTTCAGGCGCCGATGAAGCTATTAAGCTTGTTCCACCAAGGGAGATGAATTTAGAAAGAGCGCTAGAGTGGATAGAGGATGATGAGCTTGTAGAGGTAACTCCTATTAGCATTAGAATTAGAAAAAGATATCTTGACGCAAATACTAGAAAAAGAATGGGCAAAAAGTAGTATAATCAATTTAGGGAGCTTAATATGGATGCAATGACCTTTTTTGTTGGGATTATCGCTTTGTGTATGGTTGTAATGACTATTGTAATGGTTGGCTTTTTGATTTCCCTCTCTAGAAGTGTAAAATCTTTAGATGAGAAAGTGACATTGCTTGTATTTGAGCTCTCCCAGATACTTCCAAATATCCGTAAAACGACTCAAAATATTGCGGATATGAGCGGAATGCTAAATATTTTTTCGTTTTTCAAAAAATCTAAATAAGGAGTTTAGGATGGATAAGTCAGCTGTATGTGTATTTGTTGGGGCGCTTGTAGGCGCGGCGGCAACTTACGGAGTTATGAAAAATAAAGACAAAATTGTAGAAAAATTTGAAGAGCTTGAGGGCAAACTCGAAGATACTCTAAAAAGCAAAGGGATGACTGCTGAGAGGGCAAAAGAGGTGTACCAAAAGGTGTCAGATAGCGTCCACGCATCGATGGATAAAATAAAAGAGTTGCTTCACTCTAAAAATATAGCAGATATGGATAAAGAGCAAATCTTAAAAGAGATAGAGGCTCTAAAAGCAAAAGTAGATAGAATATCATAAAAAAAGCGGACATCTCGTCCGCTTAAGTTTTGTTTTGTTAAAATCCCGCTCTCATTATAGCAATGGCAAGGTAGCTCAGCTGGTTAGAGCGCTGGTCTCATAAGCCGGAGGTCGAGGGTTCGAGTCCCTCCCTTGCTACCAAACTACTCTTTACAATCCCGCAAATCCCTCAAAATCATTATAATATTTGGAAACTACCCGATTGCGAGATAAATAAAAACCGAGTTGTGGCAAAAAAATCGGCAAAATATTAGTCTATTTTTCATAGTCAAGATGCACTTTGATAGAGTATGAAGTTAAATTAAAAATATAGAGGATTGGAACCCCCATAGAATAAGGGTTCCGTAGATTTTGGTAGGAGGATTAGTACATATCTCCCATACCACCCATACCGCCCGGCATTGCTGGTGCAGGTTTGTCTTCTTTGATTTCAGAGATTGTAGCTTCTGTTGTTAGAAGTAGACTTGATACACTTACAGCATTTTGCAA
>JAVRLX010000009.1:0-13403 GCA_031960985.1 Campylobacterales bacterium
ACAGGCACATAATCCAAAATCATCCACTCAGGTCTATTATCTGAGTTTAAAAACGCCTCAACAACCTTTAGAGTTTTTACAAGGGTTTTTTTCTTGGCTTCAGAGTTTGTATTTTTAATCTCCTCTTTAAGGTTTACAAACATTTGGGCAAGGTCAAGCTCACTTAGAAGTTTTTTAACTGCGCTTGCACCCATTTCGGCTACAAAGCCATCGTATTGGTATAGACTCTCTAGCTGTCTATACTCTTCTTCGGTTAATATATCGTATTTTTTGACCGGGGCGCTTCCAGGCTCGCATACTATGTACGCCTCATAATAAAGCACCCTCTCAAGGTCTTTCATTTTAATCCCAAGAAGTGTACCTATCCTGCTTGGAAGAGAGTTTACAAACCAAATATGTGCAACAGGAGTGCAAAGGGCTATGTGCCCCATTCTTTGTCTTCTAACTTTTGAGCTTGTAACTTCAACACCGCACTTTTCGCAAGTAACGCCTTGGTATCTCATCTTTTTGTATTTGCCGCAAATACACTCATAATCTCTTACAGGTCCGAATATTTTTGCGCAAAAAAGGCCGTCTCTTTCTGGTTTTAGGGTTCTATAGTTGATAGTTTCCGGTTTTTTAACCTCGCCGTAGCTCCAAGATAAAATTTTCTCGGGGCTAGCTATCATCATTTGTAGCGCGCTAAAATCTCTCGGTCTATTTCCAGAGTTAAGATCTAGTTCAATAAGTGCCATCTTAATTCCTCTTTTTTATTTAGTTTTATCTTCGTCAAATACTCTTACATCGAGTCCAAGAGCTTTTAGCTCATTTACAAGAACATAGAATGTTTCAGGTATTCCTGTTTCAGGTACGTTTTCGCCATTTGTAATAGCTTTGTAAGCTCTTACCCTACCCTCGGTATCATCCGACTTAGTTGTTAGCATCTCTTTTAGTACATGCGCCGCACCGTATGCCTCAAGCGCCCAAACCTCCATCTCACCAAATCTTTGACCACCAAATAGCGCTTTACCACCAACAGGTTGTTGCGTTACAAGGCTGTAAGGTCCGGTACTTCTGGCGTGGACTTTTTCGTCAACAAGGTGGTGTAGTTTTAGCATATACATATAGCCAACATTTACACGCTCTTTCATCTTTTCACCTGTTTTACCGTCGTAAAGCTCCATCTTACCATCAGAGTCAATACCTGCAAGCTCAAATAGTTTTTTAAGCTCATCTTCGCTTACGCCTTCAAATACAGGGGTTGCAAACTTAACCCCTTTTGCCCAGTCTCTAGCGTAAGTAAGTAGTTGCTCATCGTCAAGCGATGATATAAACTCTTTGCCCTTTACAAGTTTTGCAACATCTGCAATCTCAGCCATTTTCTCTCTTAGCGCTTTTAGCCAATCTTTTTGCTTTGTCTCGTAAATTTCGCTTATTTGCTCACCAAGTTTTTTACCGACAAGACCAAGATGTACCTCAAGGATCTGACCAATATTCATCCTAGATGGAACACCAAGCGGATTTAGAACGATGTCAATATGTCTACCATTTTTCATATATGGCATGTCAACTTCAGGAACTATTGTGGATACGATACCTTTGTTACCGTGTCTACCCGACATTTTGTCGCCGACTTTTAGTTTTCTTTTTGTCGCAATATAAACCTTTACAAGTTTTACCACACCACTTGGAAGAATATCGTCTTTTTCAAGGATTGAGACTTTATCATCAAAATCTGCTTTGAGCTTCTCTTTTTGTTTTCTAAAGTGAGTCTTGATTTTTTCATACTCAGCTTGCACTTTCGCATCAAAGCTTCTAACAAGCGTATTAATGGCAAATCTATTCATGTGTTCTAAAGCGTCAGCAGCGATAGTTTCGCCTTTTTTAGCCTCTATGCCAGAGACGCTTACATCTGAAGTAAGCTTGTTTTTGGATAGTAGAGAGTTGATTCTTAGCATCTCTTCTCTGTCTATCATATTTAGCTTATCATGGTATTCTTGCTCCATTTTTGCTTTTTCTTCTTCGAAGTGCTTAATGGCTCTTGCGTCTTTGTCATACCCTTTTTTTGTAAATATTTTAACATCTACAACAACGCCCTCCATTGAAGGTGGGCAGTATAGCGATTTATTTACGACGTGTCCCGCTTTTTCGCCAAATATCGCCCTTAGAAGTCTCTCTTCAGGAGTTGGTTTTACTTCGCCCTTAGGAGATACTTTACCAACAAGTATCATGCCACCCTTAACATAGCTACCAATTTTTACAATACCGCTTTCGTCAAGGTGAGCAATATCTTCGTCTTTTACGTTTGGAATATCTCTTGTTATCTCTTCAACGCCATGTTTTAGCTCTCTTGCCTCAATCTCTTTTTCATAGATATGAACAGAGGTGAATACATCGTCTCTTATTATTCTCTCAGATACGACCACAGCATCCTCAAAGTTATATCCATACCAAGGCATAAAAGCTATAAGGATATTCTTACCGATGGCAAGCTCGCCTGTATCCATACTTGGACCGTCTGCGATTATCTCTCCAGCCTCTACTTTTTGCCCTATTTTTACGATAGGTTTTTGATTGAAACTTGTATTTTGGTTTGTTCTAAGGTTTTTTTGAAGTGGATAGTGGTCAATAAAAGCGCCATCTTCATCTTCACCTCTTATATAGATATTTTGACTATCCACTTTTTCAACAACACCAGCTCTCGATGCTTTAACACTCTCCCATGCATCTCTAGCTACAATAGCTTCCATACCGGTACCAACCATAGGCGCCTCAGACCATAAAAGAGGTACCCCTTGACGTTGCATGTTTGAACCCATCAAAGCCCTGTTGGCGTCATCGTGCTCAAGGAATGGGATAAGACCAGCGGCAACGCCAACAACAGATTTAGGAGAGACATCAATTAATGTAATAGTCTCTTTTTTGATTAGAATAATCTCGCCGTCTTTTCTTGCCTCTACAAAATCTTCTGCAATTAAACCGTTTGCATCAAGTTTTGTACTTGCCGGAGCTATTACATGCCCCTCTTCTTGCGTAGCGGTTAGATACACGATTTCATTTGTAACTTTACCGTTAATAACTTTTTTATATGGCGCTTCAATAAAGCCGTACTCATTAACTTTTGAATAAGTTGAAAGGGTGTTAATAAGACCAATGTTTTGCCCCTCAGGGGTCTCAATTGGACAAATTCTGCCATAATGCGTTGGGTGAACGTCGCGCACCTCAAATCCAGCCCTCTCTTTAACAAGACCACCTTCGCCTAGCGCGGAGAGCCTTCTTTTGTGAGTAATCTCAGAGAGTGGGTTTGTCTGATCCATAAACTGCGACAACTGACCACCGGTAAAGAAGTCTAGTATCGTAGTCGTAATCATTTTTGAGTTGATTAGGTCATGCGGCATTAGCTCTTCTATGTTTTGGACCGTAGAGATTTTGTCTTTTATAGCTTTTTGCATTTTGACAAGACCAAGGTGAAGCTCATTTGCCAAAAGCTCGCCTATCGCTCTAATTCTTCTATTTCCAAGGTGATCCCTGTCATCTATATAGCCGATACCATTTTTAACTTTAATTAGGTATCTAACAGTTTTAATAAGGTCTTCGTGTGTTAAAACAGTTACAAACTCAGGCACTTCAATGCCAAGCTTATGATTCATTTTCATCCTACCAACCTTTGTAAGGTCGTACCTTTCAGGATGGAAGAATAGTTTTAGTACAAAGTCATGCGCAGCATCTTTCGTAACAGGCTCGCCAGGTCTCATCACCTTGTAAATTCTGATAGCCGCAAGGTCGTTTTCGTCTTCGATACCTTCTGTTTGTTTTAGAAGTTTTAATGATTCTTGATCTGATAAAAATGAATTGATAATAGAGTTGTCAACGCCATTTGCAAGGTCATTTGCTATTTCAAACTCAGTTATGCCAAGTTCAATAATTTTTTTAAGCTTATTTTCGTCTACTTGAGTAAGCGCATCGAATACCACCTCGCCAGTTGAAGAATCAACGATAGGTGTAGCTATATATCGAGAAAACAGAATATCAAGCGGATACTCTACAAACTCAAGACCTTTTTGTTTTAACTCTTTTGCTTTTCTCTCAGATAACCTTTTGCCACCTGCCATTATTAGATTGCCATCGGCATCAACTAAGTCATACTCAAGTCTTCCAGCATAATCTTCTGGAACAAAAGGGATTAGGAATTTGTTATTTTTAATCTGAATTTTTAGTATCGGATAAAAGAGCTTGATAATATCTTGTTTTGAATACCCTAGCGCTCTAAATAGTATTGTTACAGGTATTTTTCTTCTTTTATTGATTCTAACATAGAGTATATCTTTGGCATCGTATTCAAAATATAGCCAAGCGCCTCTATCAGGGATGATTTGAGCCGTATAAATAAGCTTACTAGAAGCAGTCATAGACTCTTCTTCTTTAAAGATAACACCAGGACTTCGGTGCAATTGGTTTACAACAACCCTCTCAACACCATTGATAATAAAAGATGTTCTCTCAGTCATCATAGGGATTTCACGAACAAATATAGATTGTTCTTTTATATCCTTGACACCTTTTTTCTCGCCTGTTTTTTCGTCTTTTTCCCAAACAATGAGTCTGATCTTGATTTTAAGAGGAATAGAATACGTAAGCCCTCTCTCCATGGATTCTCTGACCGTATATTTGGGTCTTCCAAATTCGCTTCCCACATACTCGAGAGTCAATCTATTTTGAGAATCGTGTATTGGGAATATTGATTTGAATACTCTTTCGATTCCAGCATTACTTCTTTCTTCTTCGTCGACCATTAAAAAGTCGTTGTAGCTTTTTTGCTGAAGTTGAAGCAAATTTGGAATACCCAGAACCTGAGGAGTTTTGGAAAAGTCAACTCGGAGTCTATTTCCTGATTTAAGGCTGTTTAGCATATTGCGGTACCTCTTGTGAAGTTTGGATGAAAATTATTTGTTAGAGAAAAATTAGACAGTATGAAAACTATATAAAACAAAAAAGCCGCCCAAAGGCGGCGCGAAATTATTTAATTTCGACTTTAGCGCCAACTTCTTCAAGTTTAGCTTTAATTTCGTCAGCTTCAGCTTTAGAAACTCCAGTTTTAACTGTAAACGGAGTCTCTTCAGATGCTTTTTTAGCTTCAGCAAGACCAAGACCAGTAAGCTCTCTAAGAACTTTAATTACGTTGATTTTTTTATCGCCTGAGCTTGCAAGAATTACATCAAACTCAGTTTTTTCTTCAGCTGCAGCTGCTGCAGCGCCACCACCAGCAACAGCGCCAGCCATTACAACTGGTTGCGCAGAAACACCAAATTTCTCTTCAAATTCTTTTACTAACTCTGATAGCTCAAGTACTGTAAGACCAGCTATAAACTCAATTACTTGTTCTTTTGTAACTGCCATGTTAAATCCTTTCTATATTAATATTTTAACGCCAACAGAGCAAAGCTCCTTATGGCTACGCTAGGCGCTATGCCACATGTAGCGAAGCGAAATTGCGCACCGCAGGGAGCACAAAAGCTAGCCGCAAATGCGGCAGAATCCTTTAACCAAATTATGCGCTCTCTTTTTGCTTTCTGACTTCGTCAAGCGCAGTAACGAACATTCTTGCAGGCGCAGTCCATACAGACAGAAGCATTCCGATAAGTTCGTTTTTGCTTGGAAGCTTAGACATTGCAACAACAGTTGCGGCATCAACAGCTTTACCATCAAGGTAAGCAGCTTTAATAACCAATCTATCTTTAAAATTATCAGCAAATTTTGCGATAAGTTTGCAGACATCCAATTGGTCAGGACCCCAAACAACTATGTTTGTATCTTTAAGCTCCAAACCTTTTATCTTAGCTTTTTCAAGAGCAATAGCAGCCAAAGTGTTTTTAACAACTTTAACTTTCATGCCATTAGCTCTAGCTTCATTTCTCATAGCTTCAAGTTCTTTAACGGTTACAGCTCTATAGCCAGCAACAGCAATACCTTGACTTGCAGAAAATTCAGCTGAAAGGCTTTCGATTATGCTAGTTTTTTGTGCTTTTGTCATACTTTCTTCTCCTTTCAAGACCGAAGACTTCAGACAGGTTTTATGGGTTTCCCCACCCGTCATCATCAGTCTTAAGATAAAACTATTATTTTATTATCTAATATCTAGAAGCTCAGATGGCTCTAATTTTACAGAAGGCGATTGCGTCAAAGAAAGATATCCACCTTTTATATATCTACCTTTTGCAGCCGCCGGTTTTAACCTATTTAGCGTTCTTATTAATTCATTTGCATTTTCAAGCAAATCTTCAGTAGAGAAGCTTGCTTTGCCTATACCAGCATGCACATTCCCTTTTTTGTCAACTCTAAAGTTAACTTGACCGCTTTTTGCATTTTGAACCGCTTTTGTAACATCCATAGTTACTGTGCCAGTTTTAGGGTTTGGCATAAGACCTTTTGGTCCCAATATCTTACCTATCTTACCGATAATACCCATTGTATCTGGAGTTGCTATAACTATATCAAAGTCAAGTCTTCCGTTTTTAATCTCTTCGGCTAGGTCTTCATCGCCTACCACATCAGCGCCAGCAGCTTTTGCCTCTTCTGCTTTTTGATTTTTTGCAAAAACCGCTACTCTTACTTTTTTACCAGTACCTTTTGGAAGAACAACAGCGCCCCTTACCATTTGATCAGCGTGTCTTGGGTCAACATTTAGTTGAACGCAGATTTCTACAGTTTCATCAAATTTTGCGCTTTTTAGTTCTTTTACCAAAGCCATACCCTCGCTCAGGGTGTAGTTTTTATTAGGATCAACTTTTTGCTGAAGAGCCACAATTCTTTTAGGTGCTTTTTTTGCCATCTTTTTACCTTTCGCTTTATTTTTTAAGCTACCGCATATTTAAGAAGATGGACGCGGTATTTCCACTCTTCTTCGTAAATAAAATTTACTCTACAACTATTCCCATACTTCTAGCAGAACCTTCAACTATTCTAGCTGCAGCTTCTTTGTCCGTGGTGTTCATATCCACTATTTTTCTCTCAACTATTTCCATAACTTGAGCTTTTGTAAGTTTGCCCACTTTGTCTTTCAAAGGATTGTTGCTTCCTTTGTCGATTTTTGCAGTTTTTTTGATAAGCTCAGTCATTGGAGGCTGTTTAGTGATAAAACTAAAGCTTTTGTCTGAATAAACAGTAATTACAACAGGAAGTCTCCAACCTGCTTGATCTTTTGTTTTTTCATTAAATGCCTTACAGAACTCCATGATATTTACGCCTCTAGAACCAAGTGCAGGTCCTATCGGTGGTGAAGGGTTTGCTTTTCCAGCTTCGATTTGTAGCTTTATTTCGCCGACAACTTTTTTTGCCATCTTAAATTTTCCTTTCCTAAGATTAAACTATTTTTTCTACTTGAGTACAGAGTATCTCAACAGGTGTACTTCTACCAAAAATTGAAACATTTAGTTTTAATTTTCCATGAGACATATCATATTCTTCAACTATACCGGTAAAATTTGCAAAAGGACCATCTGTAATCCTTACAACCTCCGCAGTCGAAAAGTTGACTTTGGGTTTTGGAGCGCTTTTGTTGTGCGCTTTTTCAAGGATAAGCTCAATGTCTTTATCCGAAAGCGGTGTAGGCTTCTTAGCTTCACCGATAAATTTTCCAACTCTTGAGAGAGATTGGATTTTTTGCCAAAGATTTGTATCTAGATCTAATTTTGCGAATACATAACCAGGATACAACGGTCTTTCAACTATTTTTTGTTTACCTTTTTTTAGCTCAATAACATCTTCCATTGGAACAACTATGTCGGCTAGTCTATCTTCAATACCTTGCTCTTTTACAAGCGCCTTAATTGCTTTTTGAACGCTAACTTCACTACCCGAATAAGCTTGAATTGCATACCATCTATGAGACATCTTGTTAACCTATTATTTGTTTTAACATAAAAGACATTATCCAGTCTATTAGCGCAAGATATAACGCAACAACCGTAACCACTATCAATACGGCGTAAAAGGCAGTTTTTACCTGTTGTTTTATCGGAAAAATTACTTTTGATAACTCAACCTTTGAAAGCCTAAAATAACTTATCATTTTTTCCATATTAAACTCTACTTTATCAACTTTTTTAAACTTTTTGGTAAAACAAGCTTAAAAAAAATGACCTTAATGGCAGGGCAGGTAGGACTCGAACCCACAACATACGGTTTTGGAGACCGTTGTTCTACCATTGGAACTACTGCCCTAAAATGGAGGCGACTTTTATTAAAGTTTAGCCTCTTTATGTACTGTATGCTCTCTGTCAAACTTGCAATATTTTTTAAAAGCTAGTTTTTCAGTTTGTGTTTTTTTATTTTTAGTAGTGTGATAGTTTCTTCTGCCACATTTTTCGCAAGCTAGGTGTACTATATCTCTCATATTTAACTCTCTTGAAATAAATAAAGGTGGGAAAAACCCCCACCTTTTAAAGACTATTTAAAAATTAAGCAATTATTTTAGAAACAACGCCGGCGCCAACAGTTTTGCCGCCCTCTCTAATAGCGAATCTAGTACCTTCTTCGATAGCGATTGGAGCGATTAGTTTGGCAGTAACTTTTACGTTATCACCAGGCATAACCATTTCAACACCCTCTGGAAGAGTTATAGAACCAGTAACGTCAGTTGTTCTGATGTAGAACTGTGGTCTATATCCAGAGAAGAATGGAGTGTGTCTACCACCCTCGTTTTTAGAAAGAACATAGATTTCAGCTTCAAACTCAGTGTGAGGAGATATAGATTTTGGTTTACAAAGAACCATACCTCTCTCAACATCTTCTTTTTTGATACCTCTTAGAAGAAGACCGCAGTTATCGCCAGCTTCGCCCTGATCCATCTCTTTGTGGAACATTTCGATACCTGTAACTGTAGTTTTTTGAACTTCTTTAAGACCAACTATCTCGATCTCTTCACCAAGCTTAATCGTACCTCTTTCGATTCTACCAGTCACAACAGTACCTCTACCAGAGATAGAGAAAACGTCTTCAACAGGCATCAAGAAAGGTTTATCAGTGTCTCTTTGTGGAGTTGGAATGTATGTATCTACAGCATCCATAAGAGCTTCGATTTTTGCAGTCCACTCATTAGTTTCGCCTTTCATAGCGGCATCAAGAGCTTGGACAGCCGAACCTGTGCAGATTGGTGTATCGTCACCTGGGAAATCGTAAGTACTTAGAAGTTCTCTAACTTCCATTTCTACTAGTTCAAGCATCTCTGCTCTATCAGCTGGATCCAACATATCTTCTTTGTTTAAGAAAACAACGATATATGGAACACCAACTTGGCGAGCCAAAAGGATGTGCTCTCTTGTTTGCGCCATAGGACCATCAGTTGCTGCAATAACAAGAATAGCGCCGTCCATTTGAGCAGCGCCAGTAATCATATTTTTAACATAGTCGGCGTGTCCCGGGCAGTCAACGTGAGCGTAGTGTCTAGTTGCAGTTTCATACTCAACGTGTGAAGTATTAATTGTTATACCTCTAGCTTTTTCTTCTGGAGCGTTATCGATTTGATCGTAACCTTTTTTCTCAGCAAGACCTTTGTTTGCAAGAACCGCAGTAATCGCAGCAGTTAGCGTAGTTTTACCGTGGTCAACATGTCCAATTGTACCGATGTTTACGTGTGGTTTCGTACGAGTAAACTTCTCTTTTGCCATCTCTTTTCCTTGGATGAATTTTTTTTAAGCTTTTGGCAATAGCATTAGGTCTTTTTTATATGGAGCCCATAAACGGGATTGAACCGTCGACCTCTTCCTTACCAAGGAAGTGCTCTGCCACTGAGCTATATGGGCATTATATGATAAACGAACTAAAACTAACAAAGTAGTAGAAATCAGATGGAGCGGGAGACGGGACTCGAACCCGCAACTTTCAGCTTGGAAGGCTGATGCTCTAGCCATTGAACTACTCCCGCAAATGGTGGTGGAAGAAGGATTCGAACCTTCGAAGGCATAACCAACAGATTTACAGTCTGTCCCCTTTGACCGCTCGGGAATTCCACCAACTTGCAATATATCTGATTTGTTTTACTTTTGTGAAACGAAGTGGAGCCGGTGAAGGGATTCGAACCCCCGACCTGCTGTTTACAAAACAGCTGCTCTGACCAGCTGAGCTACACCGGCATTTGCCATTGCGAAATGGAGCTGAAATTATAGACAAAACTTTTTGCTTTGTCAAGAGTTTTTTGGCAAAAAATGAAAATATTAAAACGATTTTATTTGATAGTAAACAGCATATGATGCGGGTAACTGTATGTTTGATACATCGATAACTACTCTTACTTCTTTTGTATTATTGGGTGACAAAGGATATTTTAGATGTATTTTTTGTGTTTTTGCAGGCTTCAACATATTGATAAATTCCAAAATGGAGTTATTGTTTTTTTTGACCATACTAAACAATAAATATGTCTCTTTAATTGGTATTATGCCATTATTTTTCACTTCTGCGCTCACTACAATAGCCGGCGTATACACAAGTCTAGATATTTTAATATTTTGCAAAGAAGAGCCCCTAATATACTCCTCTAAATAATACGAACCGACAAACGGCGCAATAAAAATAGCTAAAAAAGAGCTAGTATAAAAAAAGAGGGCTGCCAAGAGTCTTTTTCTTAGAGCAATACCCAAAACAAGAGTTAGGATAGCAACGAAAAATAATACGCCAAAAAACAGATAATGGTAAATCAAAAAATTATGAAAAAACTCTTTGACTCCAAAGGCAAATTGCACTACTTCTCCCTGCTGTTTTTCTCTTCTATGCCGCTTATACCAAATCTTCTTTTTAACTCACTCTTTACAAGCTCTGGGTTTACACCGCCAAAGCTGAGCCCCACAAGTAAATGATACACGAGATCAGCCGCCTCATAAATAATTTCATTTTTCTCTTTATCTTTTATAGCAAAACAAAGCTCTGCCGCTTCTTCTGCTATTTTTTTACAAATCGTATTTTCACCCTTGTTAAAAAGCTGTGCAGTATATGACTTTTGAGGATCAGCAAATTTTTTGGATTCTATCTCATGATACAAGGTATCAATAACTCCATAAACATTGGACATATCTTTCTCTTGTTTTAAGACCCTTTCACCACTAGATAAACTGGTAAAAAAACAGCTCTTGGCTCCAGTATGGCACGCAACACCAGTTTGTTCAACCATATAAAGAACGGTATCGTTATCGCAATCAACTAGCACATCCACTATTTTTTGTAGATGTCCGCTCTCTTCCCCCTTTTTCCATATTCTCTCTTTACTTCTAGAAAAGTAGTGTGCATATCCTGTTTCAAGAGTTAGACGCACCGCTTCTTCGTTTACAAAACCGAGCATTAAAACATCTTTTGTTGATGCCTCTTGTGCTATAGCCGGTAAAAGCCCTTTTGAAAAATCTAATTTCATTTAGTCGCCGCACCTTGTTTAGGTTCTTTCATATCCATCCAAATTGATGGCATTGCGCCGTTTGGAGTTAGGAATACTTTTGCATCCTTATTTTCTTTTAGCGCCTCGTTAAACTTGGCCTCGGCCTCTATTTGTTTCATTTTTACAAGATTTGAAGTTAGAGACTTGCCTATTAACTCATTTGCCTGAGCTTGACCTTTTGCCTCGATGATTCTAGCCTCTGCATTACCTTTTGCAATCTCAGCCGCTTTTTGAGCCTCTTGCTTAGCTTTTTCAACCTCATACTTAGCTCTCTCAGCCTCTTGATTTGCTATTTGAACCCTCTCTATTTGCTCTTTAACTTTCTCAGGCAATACTATACCTCTTAGCTGTATAGAATTTAAAGCAATCGGCTGATTCTTTATTTTTTCCATCGCCTTTTGCATCCCTTGCGTTATAAGCACCGCTATCATATCCCTTTTCATAGGCAACTCTTCTGCTTTAAAATTCCCTATTACAGAGCGGACAACATCTCTAGCATTTGGATTTATCGTTTTTTCTTCCCAGTTAAGTCCAAGTGAGGCTATTGCATCAGGAGCTTTTTCAGGTAGCAATGAATATTGAATTGTAAGTTCAACCTCAACAGGCAAACCCCTTGAATCTAAAACCTGAATTGGGGCAGATCTTCTTACCCCTTTTGCCTCAATAGCGCCATCTTCATTACTGTAGTTTATAACTCTTACTTTGGTATCTACTACTATCACTTTTTGCACAATAGGCAAGAAAAAATGAAACCCCGGATAAAGCGGCTCCTTTTCATATTTACCAAGTGTTACAAGTATTCCAGCCTCACCTGAATTAATAACGACAAATGGTCTAAACAAAGCTAGTAAAAGTATAATAGCTATGGCTACATATAATGCGGTCATTTTATTGCCGCCGCCTTTTAAAAATTCAGGCATTTTTGGTGGGACAAATTCGCCGCCAGGTTTTTTATCTCCGCCCCCGTTTTTTTTATTAAAATAGTCGTTCATATCGACGGCCATGCAAATCCCTTATTTTTATTTGATATAAGTTAAATATTTTTCATATGCAACGTCTTTACCATTTACTACATCAAAATATTTTTTTTGTAATTTTTCTGTCATTGTCCCCATTTTTCCAATACCAACAACCCTTGCATCAACTTCTCTAACAGGTGTAATCTCAGCCGCAGTTCCTGTCAAAAATGCCTCATCTGCTATGTAAATCTCTTCTCTTGTAATTCTTCGTCTAACAACCTCTATCCCCATCTCTGTAGCTAGTTCAATAACAGTGGCTTGAGTTATAGACTCGAGTGAGTTGTCGTTTGGAGGAGATATTAGCTTGCCGTCTCTAACGATAAAAAAGCATGCCCCGCTAGCCTCGGCAACATACCCCTCATCGTCAAGAAGTAGCGCTTCATCATATCCGCACTCTATTGCTTCATATTTTGCCATTTGAGAGTTGAGGTAGTTTGCGCTTGCTTTTGCTTTACCCATTGTTGAGCGATTTGAGCTTCTAGTAAACGATGAAATCTTAAGTCTAATGCCGTTTCTTAACCCCTCTTCGCCAAGATAAGCGCCCCACTCCCAAGCCGCTATTGCAACCCTTACCGGAGCTTTTGCATGATACAGACCCATAACGCCATAACCTAGATAAACAAGAGGTCTTATATATACATTACCACCTTTAAAATTATTTTTTTTGATTAGCTCTATTTGCGCCGCTTCTAGCTCTTCAAGCGTAAAAGGCGTTTTCATAAGCGTCATTTTGGAAGAATTCAAAAGTCTTTGCGTATGCTCTCTTAACTTAAATATCGCATAGCCTTTTTCGGTTTTATACGCCTTTGTCCCCTCTATAGCGGCGTTACCGTAGTGCAAAGAATGAGATAGCACATGAACTTTTGCATTATCCCATTCTACAAATTCACCATCCATCCAGATAAAATCAGCGGTATTCATTATTACTTACTTCCCTATTTTATTGATTTTGTTTTATTTGATTTTAGCCTAAGAGGCATTAA
>JAVRLX010000009.1:13503-41688 GCA_031960985.1 Campylobacterales bacterium
AATATAACGGTTTTATTGTCGTAAACAAATATCCTGTCTTCTAGCGCAAGATTTAAAGCTTTTGCCAAAACTATCTTTTCCACATCGCGTCCTAGGTTTCTCATCTCCTCCCATCCATAACTATGGTCTACTTTAACCACATCTTGAGCTATGATCGGTCCCTCATCTAAATTGTTATTGACAAAATGCGCCGTAGCGCCGATAATTTTAACACCCCTTTCATACGCTTGTTTATATGGATTTGCCCCTATGAATGCAGGCAAAAATGAGTGGTGGATATTAATTATTCTCCCTTCAAAATGAGACACAAATTCAGGAGTTAAAATACGCATATATTTTGCAAGCACCAAAAGGTCTGGAGATAGACTCTTTGTAAGCTCTAACACTTTTGCCTCATGCTCTTCTCTTGTTACTCCATCGGCAGATATTAAATAAAAAGGCAAATCAAACTTTTCAACAAGAGGCTTTAGCGTATCATGGTTTGCTATAACACCTAAAATTTCAGCGTTTATCTCTTTGCTACTATACCTTATCAATATATCCCCAAGGCAATGGGACTCTTTGGTGGCAAACAAAAGCACTTTTTTCTTTTTATTTTTTTCAACGATACGGAGGTTTGCATCTTTTGGCAAATCTCTTCTTAGCAATTTCTCAACAAGCTCAAAGTCAGCCTCGCCGCTAATTTCAGTGCGCATAAAAAATCTATTTTTCTCTTTTTCGACAAATTCGTCGTTTTTTTCTATATTCAGCCCATTTTCAAAAAATATCTTACTTATTTTATAAATTAGCCCCGTACTATCTTCGCAATCTATTAAAATTATTTTTTCCATATTAACTCCCAAATTTTTCTCTTATTTCACGCGCAAGCTCTATTTTGTAGTTTTTTGATATTTCACCGCCAACAAAACCTTTTGCAATCATTTTTTGATACGACACATCTGGCTCATATCGCTTATCCCAAATCCCAAGCGATATTGCGCGCTCTTTGACGCCACCTTGATATGCGCCAAGCCACTCACAAATAGGAATTTTGAGCGAAAGCCCGACCAAAAACCTATCGCCAATTTGCTTTGGAGCCATCTTTTGGATGGCAAAGAGCTTGCGATATGTATTTGGAGCGCTGATTTTATCTAAAAAGGCATTTTTATTTATTTTGGTAGCAGAAAAAATTACATACAAAAAGAGTCCAACAGGTGGACTGCCAAAATATTTATATGACCGTTTGAGGTTTTTGGCTATTTTTACAAACTCTACAAAATCAACATCAAGAGCAAAAATTTTTTTGGCTATTTTTAATTTAAATAAATAATATGCGCCAACAACGGGATATTTTGCGTTAAACATCTTTTCAAACTCTGCAAATATTCTAGATGTAGAGATATCAGAAAGGTCGGTATCTATGCACATTTGCACCGTCGCAGACTCGATACGCAAATTAAATCTAGCCGCAAACTGCATCGCACGAAGAACCCGCAGGCTATCCTCTGTAAAACTTCTATCGCTAGTAGCCCGCAAAACCCCGCGTTTTAAATCCTCCACGCCACCGTAAAAGTCAAAAAGCTTATTATCATCAACACCTAAAAGCATAGAATTTATCGTAAAATCTCGTCTAAGCGAGGCAAGGCGCATATCATCTGTTACGCTAGCTTTAAACGCCGTATGTCCTATTCCTACTTTACTCTCAACTCTAGGCAATGAGATATCAAAGTTATTTAGGCGATAGACAAAAAAACTCTTACCAACCCCCACAGCGCCGATAGAGTGAACAGCTTTTTCAAAGTCGCTTTGAGAAATGTTATAAACTTCTATATCAAAATCTTTGGAAGGCAAATTAAGCAACGCGTCCCTAACACAACCGCCGGCAAAGTAGAGTTTTGCCCCTTTGAGCGCATTTGATATAAGAGTTAGTGTTTGACGAGAGTTTTCGTCAAGAAGGGGTTTCATTACTCCTGCGATTTGTCCAGTTTTTCATCTATCGTGGCAAGCATATATTCAAGGAAGTTAACAATAAGATCGAGCTTTTTTTCGACCTGCAATATCTCGCCGCTACCCTCATCTTGAATGGTAAGAAGCCCTTCGAATAATACAAGAATTCTCTCCCTCAAGTTTACAAGGAACTTTTCCATTCCCTCTTCCTTGTTTGCCAAACCGGCATAAGCCTCCATGCCTTGCGCCACGGCAGATGCGGCGTTATCTTTGGCTGTCTCTTTTTTGACCTCTTCTATATAATTATCTTCTATTTCGGCGAGAGTCGACAATACGGCGTCTTTTAGTTCCATACCCTACCTAGCCACCTTTCAAATTCTCTATACTCTATCTCAGTCTTCATCGATAGAAAAAAATCACGCATCTGCGTATTAACCCCGCTATATTTTTTGTGAATACCACTAAGTCTGCGGATTGCGGCTATTGCCTCTTTGTTTTGAGGATCTTTTTTTAAAATCTCTTTGTAAATCTCAAGCGCATCTTCTTTGTGCCCTTGAAATTCATATATAGAAGCTAGGGTTAGAGTCTTTAGTCCGCTCATTATACCCTGCTTGCTATCTCTGTCCCCATATCTTTACAACCGAGGACCTTAACGGCGCCAAACCTTGCCGTATCTTTAGTTCTTATACCATCTCTAAGCGCCGATTTTACCGCATTTTCTACCATATCGGCGGCTTTTGCTTCATTTAGTGAGTATCTAAGCATCATAGCGGCGCTTAAGATAGTCGCTATCGGATTTGCAATATCTTGCCCTGCAATATCGGGAGCGGAGCCGTGAATTGGCTCATAAATAGCGTATTTATCGCCGATAGAGGCGCTTGGCAAAAGCCCTATTGAGCCTGTAAGGACGCTTGCCTCATCTGATAAAATATCGCCAAATATATTTCCCGTCACCACAACATCAAATTGCTTTGGATTTGTAACAAGTTGCATAGCGGCGTTATCGACATATAGGTGCTCTAGCGTTACATCTGGATAGTTTTTGGCAAGCTCGCTTATTGTCTCTCTCCAAAGTTGAGATACCTCAAGGACATTTGCTTTATCAACACTTGTTACTTTGCCTCTTCTTTTTTGGGCAGATTCAAATGCCACTTTTGCGATCCTCTCAATTTCAGCCTTTGTATACACCATTGTGTTGTAGCCTTTGTTTGTATCTCTCCCTCTTGGCTCGCCAAAATATATCCCACCAGTTAACTCTCTAACTATTAGCAAATCAACACCTTTTGCTATCTCGGGTTTTAAGGGACTTGCCTCTAATAGTTCATCATACACAGTTGCAGGTCTTAGATTGGCGTATGTGCCTAACTCTTTTCTAATTCTTAAAAGCCCAGTCTCAGGTTTTAGCTCCCTTGGCAAATTATCCCATTTATAGCCACCTATCGCGCCAAAAAGTACCGCATCGCTTGCTTTTGCCCCCTCTATCGTGTCATCAGGCAAAGGATTGTTGCACGCATCTACGGCGCACCCACCCATCAGATATTCGTTAAACTCCATCTCAAAGCCGCACTTTGCGCTTACCGCTTTTAGTACATTTACCGCCTCATCTATTATCTCAGGGCCTATTCCATCCCCTTTTATTAACGCTATTTTATATTTTTTCATTGATTTGCCCTTTTTACCTCTTCTTTGGCGTACTCCATTAGTCCACCAGCGCTTAATAGTTCCATCATAAAATGAGGGATTGGGGCAAACTTATAAGTTTCGTTTTTTGTAATGTTTTGGACCGTGCCTGCCGCCAAATCAACCTTTAACTCATCGCCTTCAGATATTTTATCCGCCTCTTTAACCTCTAGTATCACAAGCCCTGTATTAAAAGCATTTCGATAAAAAATCCTTGCAAACGACTTGGCTATAACCGCCGAAATCCCAGCATATTTGATAGCCACTGGAGCGTGTTCTCTACTAGAGCCACATCCAAAGTTTTCACCCGCTACGATAATATCCCCTTTTGAAATTTTGTTTACAAACTCAGGGTCTGCATCTTCCATTACATGTTTTGCAAGTTCAGTAGGGTTTGAGGTATTGAGGTATCTAGCCGCTATTATTAAATCAGTATCTATATTGTCGCCAAAAACAAAAGCTTTTCCACTTATTTCATTATTCATAAAGTAGCCTTAGAGGGTCAATTTTTTTCGTGAAATTGTAGCCAACAAAGGGTTAAATTGTTTGCCCTCTAAAAGATACGATAAAAAGCCAAAATGGCAAAGAGAGCCTTATAAGCGAAGATCCTTTGCTAAACTCGGTTAAAACATATTCAAACTCATCTTTGTATGTCGTTAGCGCTAATTCTCTTAAAATATTTTTGGAAGTTAAGATTTTGTCAATAAAAAATGGCTCATGTAGTCTTTTGTAATCTGTTAAAGTAGCGCTAATAGTATGCGATAGATCATCTTTGGTAGATATTTTAATCCCTCGGGCTAAGCTCTCTAAATATGCAACCCGCTTTTGCGTTTTGGTTTTGTAACGCTCTCTCGTAGCCTCCGATGAAACCACTGAAAAACCAAGTATACTCTCCATGTTTAAAAAGTGATACACCTTTTCGCCTGGTTTAAGTAAAAACATCTTTTGCGACTCTTCGAAAAAATCTGGATACCACATTAAAGAGCCAACAGAGAGCGGACCTTTTAGTCGATGCCTCCCGCTGAAGCTTTTTATATTTTCTATCCAAACAAACTTATCGTCTAGCATGTAACTCTTTATTTGAAAAATCGCAATAATCCAAATTTGTCGGATTTAGAATAAGAGCGCTAAAGATGATAATAATTAGACTAATAACAGCAAAAACTAATTTTTGTCGCTTTTTTGTCTTTGGCAAAATGTTGCACAAAAGAGCCCCGTAAATACATAAATACGAGCAATACCACCTCTTTAATAAAACGATTAAAGCAAATGTAAGCGCCCAAAGGATACAAAAAAGCCAGACGCTAAAATAAAACTCCCCTCTGATGATATAGCCAAACAACTCATCTGCTGGGATAAAATAAGCAACTAAAGAAAAACTAAAAAGTAGTGATAAAGCTAAAGCTAATGCGTATTTTAAAATTTGAGAATTACTCTCTCCAAAAACCAATATAAATAAGGTATTTGGGCAAAATTTACCGCACCATAGGTGAGATAAGTTAAGAGCCATCAAAACCCCAACTAAAACAAAAGCCAAAACAGATACTATCAATAATTGATGGGTATTAGCCTCAATCGGATAAAAGGCAAACTCAAATCTATAGTTTGCAAAATCAAATAAAAGCAGATGCGCCCCAAAGAGTTTAATCCAAGGTAAAATAATAAAAATTGCAAAAATGCCCCAATGAGTTTTGTGTTTCATTTGTCATACCTTGATTTTTTCCAACTATCTACCCTCTCTTCGATAGGGAGAGTTCCATTTTCTAATCTATTTTCTGAAACTCTTTTGATAAGGGCTAAAAAAGTATCTCTTTTGAGTTTTGCCTCAAACCGTTTTATAACAGTACCATTTTTATCTGTCACAAGGACAAGTGGGATTTTTGTTTGGAGGGTGTAATTTTTAAAATCTTGGATATTAATCTTATCGGTATCAACGTACACACTCTCTATTTTAAACTTTTCTTTGGCCTCGTCAATTATAGTTTTACTATATTCACAAGGGGGACACCAATTAGCGCCAAACATTAAAACATATATTTTGCCAGCGGTAAAAGTTGTATTTATATCTTTTGTTTTTATCTGTTTGCCCAAAAGATTTAAAGGGGCGGCAAAAGCCACCCCTGCTAAAAAAAGCGTAATGAGGATTAATCTACTCATTTTTGTTTCATAATCCATTCGGCAAGCGCTTTTGCCTCCTCTGGAGTTACATTTTGAGCTGGCATCTCAACTTCGCCCCATTTACCTTTTGAACCTTTTTGGATTGAGCCCACTATATCCTCAGGAGATTTGTATTTTGCGGCAACCTCTTTGTAAGCAGGACCTACAAGTTTCTCATTTACAGCGTGGCAAGCAAGGCACCCTTTTGAATCTGCAAGAGAGAGGGCAGGATCCACCGCTACCGCTGGTTTATTTTTCATCTCCTCTTTATATTTTTTGTACTCAGTAATGACATTTGTCATGTACTCTTCAGTAGCTTTTGCTTGAAGCGCCAAAGGTTCTTCAAAGCTAACCACCCTAATACCATGTCTGGTTGTCGCCATAAGAGCAACTGCCACAAAAACCAAAAGGGCGGCATTTTTGGCTTCACTCATACTCATATGCTCTTGATTAAAGCGTCTGAGCAAGTAAAAAAATAAAATTGTAAGTACGACAGAGGCGATAAACGGTAAAAATATAAATGGCGTAGATAAAAGCGCCTCCGCAACTCTTGGAGAGAATGCAAAAAATACTAGCGGAAGTATCGCAATATTTACCGGAGCGGCAAATAAAAACCATTTTTTACCTTGTGAAATAGCTATTTTTGCTACCTCTTCATCCTCTTTTTTATTTTCAAGCCATTTTGCGCCAAACCATATCATAACAACACCGGTAACGCTAAAGGCTGTTAGGAAAAAGTTAAGAAGCCTAAAACCGGTAAGCGGGGTAAGCATAATATCCCAGATGTTATTTACAGTAGCAAATGTCTCCGGTTGCAAATATAGGTTTGACATAGACATAAACACCGGCGGGAGAGTGTAAAATGTAAGTACCGCAACCAACCCTATCGCTATATGAAACCCTTTGTGATGATGGATGGTGTGCCAGCTATATTTATACGCATAGGAGAGCAAGAAGGCAAATATGTTGCCGTAAATAATGTGCAAAATATGCGGAGATACTTTTAAAATCGCCGTATAAAAGAAGCCTGTATAAAGCACCGAAATAGTAAGAAGCGGAGCAACACCCCAAAGAGCGCCCATGTTTTCACTAACCGTAGTAGGATTTGTCATCCTATATGCAAACTCATCATAGGCTTTTGATTTTTTAAATACACCCACAATATTGTAAAGCACCGAAGCGGTAGAAGCTCCAATAAGCACATATATAAAACTAATGTGAACTATAAAAACAATAACACCTAAAGCGTCAAAAAACCATCCCGGCAAACCAAGCGTAGGGATTACGAGCGGGATATCAAAAGGAAGTTTCCAATTCATTTTATTTCTCCTTTTTTGTTAAGTGACGCTACAAACGCTGCTAAAGCCTCTTTTTCTGCCTCTGTACCTACAAATGGAGGCATATATGGAGTTCCACCACCCGGAAGGTTGTTTAGCCTATTTTTAATTGCTGCCTCACTCCATCCCGCAGTAAGTTTTTTAAGGCCATTGATACCATTTTCAGTGTGACAAGCTCTACACTCGATTAAGAATATTGTGTGACCGACTGCAACAAGATTTGTTTTGTTGGCATCTATCACTTTATCTTTTTCATCTACAAACACAGCGTGTTTTAAAATACCCACTTTATTTAAATATGGGACATCGGTTGGTCTAATACCATTTGAGTACATATAGTTGTAAATGAGGTAAGGTTTTCTAATAAACTCCCTTACTCTCTCTTCATAGCCCCAGAAAACCAAAAAGCCGACAACCATTAATGAAGCGGCAATATATGGCATCCTTTTTGGCGCAAAAAGGGCAATCAATGTACTAACTACAATAGCCGCACCGATAGCCACTATAATCGTATACATCAAATCCATATTATCCGCAAAAGCCCTAGTCATCATCGCTGTAGGTATCATCGCTTTTGCCGCTTCTGGTATTTGAAGCAAATAGTAATAACCCAAAGCAGCGCCTATAGGAACGGTAACCGCCATAATAGTTGCAAAGAAGCGGATAACTCTCTCTTTTGCCCCCCTAATACTTTCATCTCTACTAAATGTGGTAATAAACCAAGTCCACATAATAGCAAGCGCCGCCGCAAATGCGATAGAACTAAAAGTCCTAAAGAATAGACCAGGAAACCAAGTAGGGTTAAATAACGCATTATTGTAATTGACTTTGCCAGGATATACCTCTGGATCTACCCACGGTTGTCCATCAAAATTCGGTGTGAGCATAAAGCCCAAAATCGCTGTAATAATAACCATCGTTAACCACGAAGATACCGCATACCAAATACCGATTTTGATAGATTTTTGTCTACCCTCAGCTGTAGTCGCATTTTTCTTCCAAGTCATAAACCAAAGAAGAAGGAATATAACCTCAAAGTTAAACACTATCCACTCAGTAAACCACTTCCAGAAGAATACACGGATAAGCCCGCCTATTGCATTTGGAGAAATTATGTTGGCGTGAATCCACATACCAATACCGGTAAGGGCTCCAGCTGAAGTAGTAATGATAAAAAAGACCATTAAAAGACGATAGATGACATCATAAGCCACCAAATCATTTCTTTTATTGGCCCACCAAGCAGCAAGCGCTAAAACCACAGAACCACCCACAGCGCCACCATGAGAGACAAAAACATGGATAATGGCGTTTATTGCCATTAGCATCCTTTGTCCTATGATGGGCATTTCAAATATGGGAAAATCAAACATAAATAGCCTCCCAAAAGTTACTCTTTTGCGAAAAAACGCAACGAAGTGTAATCTTGCTGTGTTAATTAAGTTTAAAATCAAAACACATTTTATGGGCATATTTAAGCTATTTTAAAGAATGAGTCTGTTGCAAAATGCCTTAAAAAAACCTAAACAACAAAAAGTTTAAACAGATAACAAAGGTCATAAAAAATACCACCTCTAAAAAGTAATAGATTTTTTGTTTATGCTACAATAACAAAAGCAGATAAAAACACGTGGAGCCATTATATGCCGCTTAAACACTTACCCATTGGTATTCAAACTTTTTCAAAAATTCGAGAAGGTGATTTTGTCTATGTTGATAAAACCAAACAGGTTTATGATTTAGCTTCACGCGAAGGTGCATTTTTCCTCTCCCGTCCAAGACGCTTTGGCAAGAGTATGTTAGTTAGCACATTTCAGGCGTTGTTTGAAGGTAAAAAACATTTGTTTGAAGGATTGTATATTTATGATAAGTGGGATTGGAGTAAAACTTATCCTGTAATTAAGATTGATTTTGCCGCAGGAATAATTGAAAATAGAGCACAGCTTGAGCATAGACTATGCACTATTTTTGAAGATAATCAGCGTCGCTTGAAATTAAATTGCGATTCATTGCTTCAAGAGGGTGATCCAGCAGGTTGCTTTCAAATACTTATCCAAAAAGCCTATGAGCGTTACAACCAAAAAGTCGTTATCCTCATCGACGAATACGACAAACCAATCCTTGATAACATCGAAAATCTTGATGTTGCAAGAGGGGTGCGAGAAGGCCTAAAAAACATCTACTCAGTTATGAAAGGGCAAGATGAATACATCCAGTTTGTCTTTATGACTGGGGTAACCAAGTTTAGTAAAGTAAGTTTATTTAGTGGTATTAACCAGATTAAAGATATTACCCTATCACCAAATTATGCTACCATCTGCGGCTATACACAAAACGACCTTGAAACCACCTTTGCTGAACATTTAGCTGGGGTTAACTGGGAAAAACTAAAAGAGTGGTATAACGGCTATAGCTTTTTGGGTGAATCTGTGTACAACCCATATGATATTTTGCTCTTTATTAGTGAACAGCAGTTATATCGCAGTTACTGGTTTGAAACAGGAAGTCCAAGTTTTTTACTTAAACTCTTTAAACAAAAGCGCTACTTTTTACCAGAGCTTGAAGGGATTGAGGTAGGTGAGGAGATTTTAGACTCTTTTGATGTTGAAGATATTAATCCAGTTACCTTACTCTTTCAGGCTGGGTATTTGACGATTGATAAGATGGGTATTGGCTTTAATGAACGCCCTATTTTTAACCTTAGAGTGCCAAACAAAGAGGTAAAACTCGCTTTATCCGACCAATTTATCAATGCCTATACCGAAAAAATGGCGCACGAAAAGTTGCCTATCCAAGAGCATCTCTATTATGCCCTAATTCAGGGTAAGTTAGATGTGGTTGAGAGTGAAATTAAACGCCTCTTTGTCAGTATCCCTTGGCGCAACTTTACTAATAATGAGCTTCCAAGTACTGAAGGTTATTATGCAAGTGTAATGTATGCTTTTTTATCAAGTATTAATGCCCGCATTATCCCAGAAGATATTACTAATCACGGTCAGGTGGATATGACTATTATGATAGGTGATTATGTGTATGTAATGGAGTTTAAGCTTGATAAATCAGATAACTACGAAACTGTGCAACCAAATCCAGCGCTTATACAAATTGAGAAGCGCGGCTATGCACAAAAATACATAGGGCAAAACAAACAACTCTTTTTAGTAGGAATGATTTTTAATAAAGAGGCAAGAAACTTGGTGCAGATGGATTGGAGAGGGGTTTGATATGTTTTCTTGCTTGGCATGCAGCTATATTATAACAAGTATAAATATTAAACTTTATACACTAAAGTGGATAAGGGCTTTTCATAAGACCACCCTTGCGATTTGATATTTTGTAAGTTATAAATGAAAAAACTTAAAAAATGTAACTACGCTAAAATATATTTTAAAAACTACCTATTAATATGTAGGCTATTTTTTGAGTTGATTTACAATCCCTAACATCTCATCAGATGTTAATATTGCTTTGGAATTTGCTTCATATGCTCTTTGTCCGACAATAAGATCTGTCATCTCTTCGACAAGCTGAACATTACTCATCTCAACAAACCCTTGTCTAAGTCCGCCCCTACCCTCTAGTCCAGGCACGCCGACTATTGCGTCGCCTGAGGCCGTGGTATTTACATAATTGTTGTCGCCAAGAGCGTGAAGACCTGCTGGATTAACAAAAGAGGCTGTCTCTATTTGCCCTATCTGCTGAAGCGCTGTTTGACCCGCTTGAAGCACGCTTACCGTACCATCAGCGGCTATAGATACTTTGGTTGCATCGGCTGGAATAACAAGTTGAGGTATAAGGGGATAACCATCGGCTGTTACGACCGTACCGTTGCTATCAAGCTTAAATGAGCCATTTCTAGTGTACGCAGTGGTGCCATCTGGCATTTGGATTTGAAAAAAACCATTTCCAGAGATTACCATATCTAGGTCATTGCCAGTCTCTTTGAAATTACCTTGCGTAAACATCTTTTGGATGCTTGTAGGGCGCACGCCAAGACCTACATCCATTCCTGTCGGAGACATCGTGGTACTAGATGTTGCGGCGCCTGCATATTGCATACTTTGGTACATCAAGTCGGCAAACTCCGCTCTCCCCTTTTTGTAGCCTATCGTATTGACATTTGCAATATTGTTTGAAGTAACATCTATTTGAAGTTGCTGGGCTATCATCCCTGTAGCGGCGGTATAAAGTGATCTCATCATGACTTATTATCCCCTCACATTTCCAAGTTTATTTATTGCATCACTATTAAGGTCATTCATATGTGTATCCATCACTTTTTGATACATTCCAACAAGTCTACTTGTCTCTATAAGCGCTGTCATTTCAAGGACAGGATTTATGTTGCTTTTTTCAATATATCCTTGCATTACCGTATTCGTATCTGTACTAAGCAAAGGCTGTTCCCTATTTGAATAAAGATTTTGCCCCTCTTTTTTTAGTGTTTTAAGATTCTCAAATTGTGCTATCAAAAGTTGCGCGTCAGGCTCTTGATTGAGCGCTTGCCCTTGTATCTTAAAATGTATACCGCCGTCACCGTCCACTATTATCTCAGCGCCCTGTGGCACAGTGATATAGTTTCTAGCCTCAAAATAGTTTTGCGGCAAAACAGGATAGCCTTCTTTTGTCGCAAGTCTCCCTTGCGAATCAATAGTAAAAGAGCCGTCTCTCGTATATCTAACGCCACCCGGAGTCTCTACGGCAAAAAACACATCGCCCTTTTTTAGCGCAAAATCAAGGCTATTTCCGGTCTTTGCCATAGAGCCCAAATCAAAGTTTGTATACTCCTCTACCACATGCGGAACATTATTTAAAGCCCTGTTTAGTAGCTTAGCGGCAGGTTTTGTGTTGTTATTAAGCGGTAGTTCATCTCTTCTTTCTTCAAACAATCGCTTAAAGTCGCCAATAACTACATCATCTTTTTTGAAACCGTTTGTATTTAGATTTGCAAGGTTATTGGTAACTACATTTAGCCTATTAAACTGGGTAGCCATCCCACCTGCGGCGTCATAATAACCGTTTTGCATAGAGCCTCTTAAAATGTTTTTGAGATTATCAGCAAAAGTTGTTCCAAAAAAGCAGACGCTATTTTTTAATAAAATTTAGTGTATAATCGCCCTTCGCTAAAAAACAAAATGTGCAAAATCTCCCAAAAAACACTCGCAAAGAGGAAGTTAAAAGTGTCTGCAAAATCTAAGACAAATCAATTAGAAGATCTATTTAAAAACCATAAAAACGAAACCTTAACATATGAAAAAATAGTCGAGACTATGGATAAACTGCCAACTCTAGCAGTTGCCAAAAAGGTCTCGGAACTAGCAAAAAAAAATAAAGTCCACCTATGCTCTTCGGCAGAAGCCGCAAAGCTGATGAATATCGCCGATGCGCAAAGAAACAAAGAGGCGTTCCTCGCTATGAAAAGCGAGATGCAAACCGATATGATAGATTTTACAAAGGATAAAGAGTTACTCGAGTGGTCTCGCTCTGATAGCCCTGTTAGAATGTATCTAAGAGAAATGGGGCAAATTCCTCTTTTAACAAAAGAAGAAGAGATAGAGCTATCCATCAAAATAGAACAAGGCGAGGATATGATCCTTGACTCCATCTGCTCTGTCGGTTATCTGATCCAATTTATCATCAATTACAAAGAGGCTCTTATCAATAGAGAGAGACGGGTCAAAGAGTTATTCAAAAGCTTCGGCGACGAAGAAGAGGAAGAAGAGGAAGAAGCCGAATACGAAGACGGCGATGAGATGGAAGAAGATACAGAGGCAGACAAAGGGATCTCCAAAAAAGATCAAAAAAGGGTAGAAAAAGTACTTGAAGCTTTTAAAGCGCTAGAAAAAGCAAAAAAAGAGTGGGAAAAGACAAATAAATTTGAAATTGTGGGCGATCCACTAGCCCCTGAAAACCTGCTCAATATACTTGTAAACGCATTTAAAAAGAAAATGGTCAAAGAGGCGCTACTTGAACTAGGACCGACAAGCAAACTAATCAATGAACTTGTTCGTGCAATGGAGACAAGCTTAAAAAGCGACAGCGATTTTGACAAAGAGTTAAAAAAACTTGAATATAGATTGCCACTGTTTAACGATCAGCTCAAAGAAAAACACAAAAAAATACTCGAAAATATCGTCAATATGTCCAAAGAGGAGATAGCCGCAAGCGTCCCTGAACAGACGATGGTAAGCACATATATGGAAATCAAAAAGCTGTTTGAAAACTTTGAAGCTGGAAAAGATAGTTTCAATATGCAACCAGAAGAGCTAAAAGAGGTTTTGGAACAAATCAAAAGAGGTAAAAAAATCTCCGATGAAGCCAAAACCAGAATGGCAAAATCAAACCTAAGGCTCGTTGTATCTATCGCTAAAAGATATACCAATAGGGGTTTGCCATTTCTTGATCTGATCCAAGAGGGCAATATTGGCCTTATGAAAGCGGTCGATAAATTTGAGTATAAAAAAGGGTATAAATTCTCAACTTACGCAACTTGGTGGATAAGACAAGCTATTAGCCGCTCTATCGCAGACCAAGCTAGAACAATCCGTATTCCAATACATATGATTGAGTCTATCAATAGAATTAACAAAGTAATCAGAAAACATATCCAAGAAACAGGTCAAGAGCCAGATGTAGAAACAATAGCCGAAGAGGTGCAACTATCCGTCGAAAAAGTCAAAAATATCATTAAAATAACAAAAGAGCCAATAAGTCTTGAAGCTCCGATAGGAAATGAGGATGATGGTAAATTTGGCGACTTTGTAGAGGATAGAAACTCCGTTAGCCCGATGGATAGCGTAATGAAACAAGACCTCAAAGAGCAAATAGACAATGTGCTTGAGCAACTCTCAGATAGGGAGCGGGCGGTTATTAAAATGAGATTTGGATTATTAGATGATGAATCTGATAGAACCCTTGAAGAGATAGGCAAAGAGCTAAATGTAACAAGGGAGAGGGTAAGGCAGATAGAATCAAGCGCAATCAAAAAGCTAAAACACCCAAAAGTGGGGCGAGCGTTAAAAAGCTACATAGAAAACTGACAAATTGTCAGCTGTGTAGCTATTCGACGCTTACATGAAAAAGAATTAGATTTTATGCGCGAAAGTTAAGTCAAATATCTTGATAAACTAAGCTCTCTTGTTTTCCTGAGTTTTCATATATTGCTTCGACAATATTATTACGCCCTAAATGTTTAGCTTTGTAAAGGGCGTTGTCTGCGAGTTTGAGGACTTTTTGCACGGTTGATATTTTCTGCATATCAGTATGATAAATGCCTCCGCTCACAGTGCATCTTATCACCTGATTGTCAAATATAAACTGATGTTTTTGAATATTCATCCGAATCTCTTCAGCTTTTTTGATTGCATTTTTTCTGGTAATACGGTTAAAAAGAATCACAAACTCTTCGCCGCCAGCACGATAGACGCTATCTTGAATCCGTACGTGCTCTAACATAATCTTTGCAACTTCACGCAGAATAAAATCTCCCGCATCATGACCATAACTGTCATTAATCTTTTTGAACCAGTCAATGTCAAGCATCAATATAGCATAAGGGCAATGATGTTTGTGAAATTGCATAATCAGCTTTTCAATATCTTGTTCCATATTCAAACGATTTTTAAGTCCAGTCAGAGGATCGTGCGATGCCATTTGAAGTAATTTGGCATTAGCCTCTTCCAAGTTCTTGGTCTTGATCGCAATTTGCTGTTCAAGATTTTCCTCATGCCATAATACTTCTTGAAATAATTCTTGAATTTTGTATGCCATTGGCCGAAATATAAAAATCACCTCAAGCAACAAGGTAACGAGAGTAGTGACCCAGACAAGCGTTTCAAGCTGTTTGACTTTAGCGATATTCTCTTCACCCTCTATTTGATATTGTAAAACAGCCTTATCTAGATCTTTAAGCAAAGGGGTAGAAGCAAGGATATAATCTCACGCAATATATTTCCCGCCTCAGCTTTGGATGCTTCCTGACTCAAACGTTTTGCGCGCTCCAAATACAATTCTACTCGCTTTTTAAGATCAATTTTGCCGTAATAAATTTCGCGTATTTGCGGGCTAAGCTTAACTTCTACTCCATCTTTGAGTTTACCAGAAGAGAGGGCGTTATTGGCGCGAGCCATCTCTTCAATAGCCATTAATAAATCGGCTCGAATATCCTCTTGACGAATAGATTTACTGTTGTAATCATTGCAAAAATAATATTGTTGGGAGAGGGAGGCAATCCGCTGAGATAACATCCTTTGTTTCCCAGACATATTGACGATTAATGCCGTTAAAGCATTGGTCTCCAACGCTAAATGGAGGAAATAAAATGCTCCTGTCGCAAGAAGCGCAATAAGAGAGATCGCAATAACATAACGTTTAGTAAAGCTCGCTTTAAGTTCTTTTGCCTGCATAATCGTGCGATCTATATTATTCCCATCTAAAAGTTTTTGCAAAGCTTTTGGATCACAGAGTCGTATTCAACCGATGTGAGTTTAGCAACTTTCTCTTTTATTCTCGTTTTTGAAAGGGCTCGGAGTTGGTTAATTAAAATATCTGAATCTTCTTTGAGACCATCTCGTGCAGGAATTCTCATTCTATAAGGTTCCATATTATCGATGAGATTAGTAGAAAGCGGCATTAGAATAACCGTATCCAAAATAGCATTTTCATCATCTCCTGAGATGATAACAGCCGGTCTTATCTTGCCAACCTCATTCCCTTTTTTAGGATAAAGATTGACGATAACGATATCACCTCTGTTCAATTCCATCATCAACTCCAATCTCAGCAAATTCCAAATCTTGATGATTTTTTAATTTATGGAGCTTTGCAAGTTTTTCTTCTTGATTGATCTTTTCAATAATCGGCAAGATAAAACTTTCGTATTTTGAGGAAATAAAATACCCTACAGTGGTATGCGCTCTTCGATCAATAATTTCTGCCACATCTATTGCTTTCATCAAAGAGGGTTTATTTTGAATATCGGTTACACCATATGTTAACATCTAATATCCTTTTTTTATGTATTTAATCTATGTGTATTGTATCTTATCTTTCTGACCAAAACCAATACTGAGGCTTAAAAAATGTTGTGTGAAATTTTAAGATCGTTATGGTTATATTGCAATATCAATCACTTCCGAAAAAACTTTAATATCCATCCCGCAGTACCTCTAATTATGGCAACTACAAGATAAACCACAAAGCTGTAAGCAAAAGGGTGTAATAGTTGAGAGGGGGATGAGATTATCGTTATCCGCTCTGGGTGCATAAACAAAGATAAGGCGATGACTATTGCAAAGTAGATAAGTAGCTCTCTTTTTATTACTTTTATCAAAACTCCCTCCTGAAAAAAAATATAAAAATAAGCATAGAAATTGGCAAAACGGCGATGCCAATCAAAAATGGAAATATGCTCAAAATATTGTTATTTGCAAAATACAAAAATATGCCTACAAACAAAGCGTAAGAGGCAAGACGAAAGGGAAAAAGCCAACCTTTGTAGGTTTTGGCAAGGAGTGAGATTTTGGAAGGTTTTTCTTCTTCCTCATCCTCAGCCTCATTTTGCAAAGCTTGCGCATTTGCGCCAAAAGAGTGGACAACTTTTTTGTAGCCATAAAATGTAGCTATAGCAACAAGAAAAAAGGCAATAAAAGATGCAAAATAGTTTATTGCACCCAAAGCTCCCCAAAATACAAAACTTACACAAAAAAGGGTGGCAAAAACTAAAGCGGTAATTTTAGCTATTATCACTACCGCTTATCCTCTGGTATTTTGGGTCTTTAGCTATCTCATCAAGCTCCCTTTTTTGTTTTTTGTACGCCTTGTAGACATTATTAACCGCGGCGCCAACGCCCCAAAAGACGCCAAGCCACATAAGCCAAGGCTGTCCAAATAAAGCCTTTAGCCCAAATCCTATACCAACCCCTATAAGTATTGCAACGCCTATCGAAATCCCAAGGGAGAGCTGATCTAACCCCTCTATTTTTTTAAGATGTTTTGGCTTCTTTTCTTCTTCTTGCACTTTTTTATCCTTTTATTGCCGCAAATGATTCTTTTGCCGCCGCAAGAGTAGCTTCCACTGTTTCATCGTTCATAGGAGCACACATAAAGCCAGCTTCAAATTGACTAGGAGCAAGATAGATACCCCTTTTTAACATTTCAGAGTGGAATTTGCCAAACATTGCTGTATCGCTTTTTAGGGCATCGGCAAATGAGTTTACAGGGTTTTCGTTAAAGAAAAAGCCAAACATTGTCCCTGCATATCCAACTTGCAAAGCCACATCATATGAAGCGGCAATCTCTTTTAGCCCATCTGTTAGTTTTTGACTTAGTGCGCCAAGTCTATCGTACAATCCCGTCTCTCTTTTGAGTTTGCTTATTTGAGCAAGCCCAGCCGCCATTGCAACAGGATTTCCGCTAAGTGTGCCAGCTTGATAAACAGCTCCCAACGGGCTTAGGATTTGCATAATCTCTTTTTTGCCTCCAAATGCGGCGCACGGCATTCCAGCCCCTATAACTTTGCCAAATGTAGCCATATCTGGTCTAACGGTGGTGTATGCAAGCGAGCCGGTAAGCGAAGCCCTAAAGCCGCTCATCACCTCATCAAAAATAAGTAGCGCGCCGTATTTATCGCATAGCTCTCTGAGCCCTTTTAAAAACTCCTCAGTTGCAGCAACAAACCCCATATTGCCGGCAATTGGCTCAACAATAACACACGCTATGTCGCTTGAGTCTTCAAAACATTTTTTTGCGCTCTCTAGATCGTTATACTCAGCCAAATGAGTATGTTTTGTTACATCAGCAGGGACCCCTGGGCTTGACGGCGCGCCAAATGTTGTAGCGCCGCTTCCAGCTTGAACAAGCAAGCTATCGGAGTGTCCGTGGTAGCACCCTTTAAACTTTACGATACCGTTTTTGCCAGTATAACCTCTTGCCACACGGATAGCGCTCATTACAGCCTCTGTGCCGCTACTTACAAACCTAAGCATCTCTACAGGCTCATAAATAGCTATTATCTCCTCGGCTAATTTGGTTTCAGCCTCTGTTGGAGCGCCAAAACTTACACCATTTTTAACAGCGGCAATAATGGCCTCTTCTATCTCTTTGTCAGCATGTCCAAATATCAGCGGCCCCCAGCTTTGGATATAATCAAGGTATCTATTGCCATCAATATCAATCATATAAGCGCCCTCGCCTTTTGCAATAAAAGGAGGGGTCCCACCAACACTTTTAAATGCCCTAACAGGAGAGTTTACCCCTCCTGGAATCACTTTTTGTGCATCCTCAAAAGCCCTTATACTTCTATCAAGCCCCATTTAAAAAAACCTTTGTTATTATTTGTTTGAGGTCAAATTATACAACAACAGGATTTAACAGCAATGATAGTAGATGACGCACTTCTTACAAAGCTTGAAAAGCTATCTAGCTTAGAGATAAAAGAGGAACATAGATCTGAAATAAAATCTCAAATAGAAAATATTATTACATTTGTAGATAGCCTTTCAGAGCTTGACGATAGGCTGGAGGGAATAGAGTTTCCAAGAGTCGACAAAAGCTTGCCGCTAAGAGCCGATGAACCTGCAAAAGGGTGTGTAATAGAGTCTGTTATGGCACATGCTCCAAAAGCAGAGGAAAACTTCTTTGTCGTACCTAAAATCATAGAATAAAGGGGATAAAGTGTCTTTAACGCTTGACAAAATACTCCAAACAGTTGTAACCTACAAAGCTTCAGACCTGCATCTAGTCGCCGGTACAGAGCCTCAAATACGTATTGCCGGTAAACTAGCTCCGCTTGATTTGGAGGTTGTAGATGCAGCAGCTATACAGTCACTCTGCTACTCTGTAATTAACGACAATCAAAAGAAGTACTTCGAAGAAAACAAAGAGATTGACTTTACATTTGCCCTCAAGGGGGTTGGGAGATTTAGGGCTAACTACTATTTCCAACAAGGTAGCGTAGCGGCGGCATTTAGGATAATTCCCGAAAAAATACCCACACTTGAGGACTTAAAAGGTCCAGCTATATTTCATGAGCTTGTTAAGAGGGAAAAGGGGCTTATTCTTGTTACAGGACCTACCGGTAGCGGTAAATCTACCACAATGGCGGCTATGATAAACGAAATAAACATAAACGAACGCAAACACATAATAACCATAGAGGATCCAATAGAGTTTCATCACGAACACCAAAACTCAGTAATTTCGCAAAGAAATGTCGGTGAAGATACCAAGAGCTTTGCTACCGCCCTTAAATATGCGATGAGGGAGGACCCAGATGTTATATTGGTCGGGGAGATGAGGGATGTTGAGACGATACGGGCCGCAGTAACAGCCGCAGAGACAGGACACCTTGTATTTGCAACCGTTCACACCAACTCTGCCACGCAAACAATCAATAGAATCATAAATGTATTCCCAGCAGAAGAGCAAGCCATTATTAGAACTCAGCTATCGATGAGCCTTACTGCCATTATATCTCAAACATTAGTTCCAAAAATAGAGGGTGGTAGGATTGCAGCACACGAAATATTAATCAATAATCCAGCTATTGCCAATCTAATAAGAGAGGATAAAGTGCATCAAATTTACTCACAACTGCAGTTAGGACAAAGTAAAACAGGGATGCAAACACTATCGCAAGTACTCATAGATCTAGTAAAAGCTAGAATTATCGCAAAAGAAGATGCGCTTAGATTTGCAACAAACAAAGAAGAGGTAGAAAGAGCCCTTGGAACGGGCGGTGGCGGAACACTGGGCGGGCTATAAGCCCACCGTTAAATTTATATTTTTTGAGCCTGAGAAGCCCATGCTCTTTGATCCCAAGGATCTAGAGTTTTTATTTTTTTCATAAAGTAATCAAAGTCGCTAGGCAATAAAGCTTGCTCCCCATCTGAGAGGGCACATTTTGGATTTGGGTGAACTTCGATATTGAAGCCATCAGCGCCTGCCGCTATACCTGCATATCCTAGAGCCATTACATACTCCCTTTTGCCTGTCGCATGGCTAGGGTCGATAATGACTGGAAGGTGTGTAAGGGTTTTAAGGAGAGGTACTTGCGCCACGTCCATCGCATTTCTAAGGGCAGTCTCATACCCCCTAGTCCCCCTTAGGCACAACATAACATCTTTAAGCCCTTCACTCATTAAGTATTCTGCGCTCATAAGATGCTCTTGAACGGTGCTTGCTATACCATTTTTAAGGAGCACCGGCATACCTAGCTTGCCAACTTCTTTTAATAGAGAGAAATTTTGCATGTTTCTTGCGCCAATCTGAATAACATCTGCATATTTGCAAACAACATCAATATCTCTTTCGCTCATAAGCTCTGTTACTATAGGCAAGCCGGTTTCTTCTCTCGCTGCCGCCAACATCTTAAGTGCTTCTTCACCTCCACCTTGAAAAGTATAAGGGCTTGTTCTTGGTTTAAACGCTCCTCCTCTTAGCATATTAGCTCCCGCTGCTTTTACGGCTTTTGCTATTTCGATAAGAGTCTCGTATGTATCAACAGAGCAAGGTCCGGCCATAAACGCCTTATGCCCACCGCCAACCTTAACTCCTTTGACATCGATAATCGTATCATCTGGATGAAAATGCCTGCTTGCAAGCTTATATGGAGCCGACACCTCAAGCACTTTTTCTACGCCATCTAGAGCGCTTAAGGGTCTACCTGCTAAATCCCTCTTATCGCCTATAATGCCTATAATAGTTTGTTCTTCACCGATGGTTACGCTTACTTTATGTCCCCAATTTTCTATCTGTGAGGCAGCCGACTCTATCTGTTCTTTTGTAGCCTCTGGGCTCATTACTAGTATCAAAATCACTTCCTTTTATTGTTAAATTTGTTTAAAATTTTGAAATATACTACCAAAATAAGACAAAAATTAACTTTAAATGCCTATAATGCACGCTATAAAAAAGGGATTTAATGAACAGCCTTAAAGAATTGGAAAGTTTTTTTGAAAAGTTTCCGGTGGGATATGAGGAGCTCACCAATTTTTCAAAAAAACTTGGCTTTGCCGACCTAAAAACTGATAGCTTGCTTGAGGTTTTAAAATCTTGCGGTATGCCGATAGAGGAAGAAAATGGCGTATTTATTCTCTCCACATCCAAGACAGAACTCAAAAACACGGTATTTTGCTTTGTTGATATAGAGACAAATGGCTCAAATCCAAAAAACTCACAAATTATAGAGATAGGCGCCGTAAAATATAAAAATGGGGAGTTTTTGGAGTCGTTTGATGAGCTTGTTTACACCGAAAGGCTACCTCAAAATATTGCGGAAATAACCAAGCTAAGTCTAGAAGAGCTCAAAACCGCAAAAAAAGAGAAGGTGGTGCTAACTAAGTTTAGAGAGTTTTTGGGCGATGCCGTTTTTTGCGCCCATAGCGCCGATTTTGATTTTAGTTTCCTCTCAAAAAGCTTTCAAAAGTATAATCTAGGACCTATACTAAACCGCAAAATATGCACTCTTGATCTTGCAAAAAAAACGCTCAAAGCCTCAAAATACGGATTAAAAACACTAAAAGAGGAGCTTGGACTTGGCGATGAAGTACACCACAGAGCCCTGCCTGACGCAAAAAGCTCCGCTTTTGTATTTGATGCAGGAGTCAAAAATATTGAAAACTATCCTGATTCGGTCGATAGTTTAATTAAGTTTATAAAGGCGAAAGAGCCTCAAAAACAGTTGAGCGAGGATTAAGTAGATGTGTAAGCTATATATTTTACTGGCATTTGGTCTTGGTCTTTTTAGCGGTTGGTTTGCAAACTTTTTACTAGCTGGAAGGTACATAGAAAAGGCGATAGATGAGTACTACTCAAAAGAGAAAAAAGAAGAGATACGCCAGAGCGTAGAAAAAGAGCATAAAAATTTCAAAATATCAACGGCGCTTTGGGTAATTGCGATATTCGCTGTTTTTATGTTGCTAGTATACATGGCGACAAACCCTACCGCTCCAAGTCAAGTTAGTCAAGAAGGGGCAAAAGCGATAGAAAATGCGGATAATAGCAAAATATTTGATAATCTTGTGGACGCAATGAAAGGGTTTTTAAGGTAGTTGGTTTTGTAGCGTCGGTATTTTGAGTAATTCGTCTTTTGATAATTTAAGGACTATCTCTTTAAATATCGGGACTGCCGTTGCCGACGCAAAGTGGGCTTTTTTCGGATCAACAACCAGTACGCCTATCGTGTATTTACTGTGCCCGTCGTTTGCAAAACCAAAGAAAGAGCTATTAAAGTTTTTTACATAGACTCCATTTTTGGCTATATGCGCCGTGCCTGTTTTCCCTCCCAGCTCCAAACCCTCTATTTTTGCGGCTGTACCGGTACCTTTTTCTACTACTTTTTTTAGTATGCTTCTCATTTTTGCAGCGGTAGCTTCGGAGATTACCTGCCTTACCTCATCCGGTGCTATTTTTTGCTCAAAGCCATCAGCATATATAGAATTTGCTATTTTTGGCGTTATGTAGATTCCGTCGTTATTAAAAACATTATACGCCGCCATAATCTGCATAAAATTTGCCCGCATCCCGTATCCGTAAGAGACAGTCGCCTTATATATCTCAGTCGACAAAGCCGCTTTATTTGGCAGATCTCCTTTTAGCTCATACGAAATATCAACGCCGCTTTTTTTACCAAATCCAAACTTTCTTAGTCCATCAACATATTCGTCACTTCCAAGTCTCTGAGCCATTTGCGCCATTCCTATATTGCTTGAAAATACAATTGCATCTTCTGCGGTCATAGAGGCGGCTTTGTGCTCATCGGTAATTACTTTTGTTCCTATACGCATCTGCCCGTTAAAGCCGTTTATAATCTCAAACTGATTTAGTTTGCCGCTCTCCAAAAGAATTGAAAACACTATCGGCTTTAGCGTCGAGCCTGGCTCGTAGACATACTGCACCGGATTTATCATCATAGAGCTGATGGCGTCTTTTGCCACATTATATGGGGTATATCTATTGGATGAGGCTAGAGCTAAGATTTTACCAGTTTTGGATTCCATGACGCACGCCATAATCTCTTCAGCTTCAAGAGTTGGCTTATATCTATCTAACACCTGCTCTATCTGTTTTTGAAGTTTAAAAATGACATTTAGTTTTAGATTTAGTCCATCACTTCTGAGCGTTCTATCTAGCTTTGTGTTCAAAATAAGATTGCCGCCCACATCCTTATAGCCTTGTATAAAACCAGCTTTGTCTGCGGATATATATTTCTCGTAGTAGTGTTCAAGACCAACAAGACCCTGCATATCCTCAGCTCTTACATAGCCTAGCGCCGGCTGAAAAAGGTCGGCATACGAATAGTTCCTCAAAAACTCATTTTCAAATACCTCAAGACCGTATCTAAAGTATTTACCGCCGACTCTTTTTGGCGTAAAAATCTTCATCTTGTCAAGACTGGCTGAAAGCTGTCTGAAGTTTCTAGCGGATCTACCGTCAATATTGTCTAGCAAAATAACTCTTTTGTCGCCCACTAGCATCGCTCTTAGCTCTTTTTCATTTGCGCCAGAGTAGACACAAAATAACTTTACAAATAGATCAAATTGGTCTGGTTTTATATTTTCTGGATTTACGGCTACGGAGTATGTTTTTTGGCTTATTGCCGCTTTAAAACCATCTGCAGAGACTATCTCCCCCCTCAAGGGAGTGTCTATCTCTTTTTTTATAGCGCTTGTTTGAAACCTGTCAGAGGTGGCTATATCAAATACTCTGGCTAGAAATATCAAAAAAGCTAGCGCAAAAATTACAAATAACCCAAGAATCTTGCTCGCTTTTGAATTCATAAAAAGGCTAATTCTCGGGTCTACATTTGTGTTTTAGAAATCTCTTTATAGGCTGAGATTGCTTTATTTCTTACCTCTAACATCATTTTCATGCTAAGTTCTGCTTTTCCTATCGCTATAGCCGCTTGATGCAAATCTTGCACATTACCTGTCGCCAAATCAGTCATAGCTTTTTCTGAATTTATCTGTTCTTCATTTGTTGCATCTAGCGCTTGTTTTAGGGCGTCTGAAAAAGAGAGACCATTAGCCGCTGGAACTTTTGACGCTGATTTGACGCCGATTGTCGGCTCTATTATTCCGCCAATTTTATTTAATAAATCTGCCATTTTGTGCTCCTATCTAGCCTTTTAACATATCGATGGCGCTAGTTGCCATGCTTTTTACGCTTTGAAACGCCGCCACATTCGCCTGATAAGCTCTAGTCGCTTCTATAAGATCGGACATTTCTATTACCGGATTAATATTTGGATAAGCCACATACCCCTCTTTATTTGCATCTGGGTGATTTGGTTCATATTTTAGCAAAGGTTGGCTGTCATCTCGGACAACTTTATCCACAATCACACTCATAACAGGCGGTTTTGCCGTATCGTTTAGTCCAATTTTTTCGTCAAGCGGATTTTCATACTTATGAAAATTTGAGTTTTTTTCTAACTCTTTATTGTAATATTTTTCAAAGTCTACAGCTTTAAATATTACACTTTGCCTTCTATATGGACCACCTTCATCGGTTCTTGTGGTATTGGCATTTGCTATATTGGAGCTTATCAGATTAAGTCTAAATCTTTGCGCGGATAGCCCATACCCACTTATGTCGAATGAATTTAGAAATGCCATTTCTTAACCTTTATTGTATACTTCGGCTCGCATCAAGCACTGAGTTGAAGATTGTCATATTTTTTTTATAAGCGCTAACAAGGGCGTTATACATAGTGGAGTTTTTGCTCATTTCGCTCATTTCTACATCCAAGTCTACGCTATTTCCGTCGTTTCTAGCCATATGCCCATCTCTGTAAAATACAGTCGGCTTAGGCGTATCTGAATCGTCTATCGACCCCAGATGCATAGCGGATGTTTGCGCCATTTCAAGTGTCGGCTGTTTAACGCCAAATACCTTATTGGCTTCTCTTTTTAAAACATCCTCAAAGTTTATATCTCTAGGTCTATAATAAGGGGTATCCACATTTGCTATATTTGAAGAGATCATATCCTGTCTTACCGCTCTAGCATTTAGTGCGGATTGTATAAACTCGCTGGCCCTAGATACCGAAAAAGGACTTTTAAACATCTTTTTAAACCTCTTATAATTTCCTTATGTCAAAGCAAAGATTATTCCACTTTTAGAGTTGCCGCTAAGTTTTATAGGCTAATTTTATAAGCGCCTATTGGCTAAAATCACGCTAAAAAAGTTGTATTTGAATGGTAGATAAAAAACTTTTTGCCTTCACTGTAGCGGCCATAATAATAGGAGTTGTCTTCTCATACTCCCTATCCGTATACCTATCTATTAACGATCCTATAAGGGTCTCTTTTCTGTTAAAACAGCTTTTTGCCGCTATTCTTGGCATCCTCATTATGGGCGCACTCTCAAAATTAGACCCTGAAACGGCAGTCGCCAAAATAGGAATGTTTTTATTTGTCATATTTTTACTTCTTATGGCCGCAATGCCGCTACTTCCGTCATCTATTGTTCCAACCATCAACGGCGCAAAGAGATGGCTAAATATAGGCGTTGTCAATCTCTCTCCAGTTGAATTTTTTAAAATCGGTTTTATCTACTTTCTAGCATGGAGTTTTACGAGAAAGTTTTATTACAAAGATGAAAAACATACGTTGCTGGATGAAATCAAAATATTTATTCCATATGTAGTGGTTCTTGCAGTATCTTGTTTTCTTATCGTCGTTATGCAAAACGACCTCGGGCAGGCAATAATAATATGTATTACGCTTGCAATTATGCTTTTATTTGCCGGCAGTAGCTTTAGGCTTTTTCTTAGCATTATGACCGTCGGAGCCGTAGGCGCTATCGCTTTTATCGTATACTCAAGCTATAGGCTAAACAAAGTTTTGCAATGGTGGGCAGGGATACAAGACTATATACTTTCAAAACTCCCCGTTTTTATGGCCGATTATCTAAGGGTTGAAAAAAATGTCGTTGAGGAGGCGTATCAAGCCACGCAATCGCTTAATGCAATACATAATGGGGGAATATTCGGACAAGGGCTTGGCGGGGGAGTGTTCAAATTAGGGTATGTAAGCGATATACACACCGACTTTGTGTTGGCTGGAATTATTGAGGAAACAGGTTTTTTTGGCGCTTTGGCTATAGGACTTTTGACGTTAGCGATTGTGCATAGAATCTTCAAAATAGCAAACAGAAGCGACAATCCCGTCTTTTATCTTTTTTGCATAGGCATTGCAACAATGATAAGTACGCAATTTTTGATGAATGCTCTAGGTATAAGCGGTGTTATGCCGATAAAAGGTATCACAGTGCCGTTTATTAGCTATGGAGGAAGCTCCTTACTATCTCTATCTATCGCAATTGGACTCGTATTAATGATAAGTAAAAAGGCGAAATTATAATGATAGCAATAACTGGCGGTGGCACTGGGGGACATCTGGCAATAGCAAAAGCCCTAAAAGATGAACTAAATTTAAGAGGTATTAAACCAATATTTGTAGGCTCAAATAATGGGCAAGATAAAGCGTGGTTTGAAAATGACGAGGGATTTTGCAAAAAAATATTCTTAGACTCAAAGGGGGTTGTCAATAAAAAAGGGTTTGCAAAACTCATAACGATAGCGGGTGTGCTCAAAAATATCATATCGTGCATAAAACTTATCAACAAAGAGGGAATAACAAAAGTGATAAGCGTGGGTGGATATAGCGCTGCTCCCCTTGTATTAGCCGCAATAATATCTAAAAAAGAGCTATATATCCACGAACAAAACGCCATTAAGGGAGCGCTCAACAAAATCTCATCCCCTTTTGCAAAAGCTGTATTTAGCTCGTTTGATGACAAATCACCTATAAAAGATTATCCTGTTTCAAAAATATGCTTTGAGCTAGCAAGGGATAGAGATGGGGTGCAAACCATCATATTTTTAGGGGGCTCACAAGGGGCGGCAAAGATAAATGAGCTTGCAATTGAGCTTGCCCCCACATTAAAACAAAAAGGGATATCAATAATCCACCAAACAGGGGCAAAAAACTACGAGGTCATAAAGGCTAAATATGAAGAGTTAGGCATAGAGGCTGATATATTTGGCTTTAGCAAAGAGCTTCACCAAAAAATAGCAAAAGCCGATTTTGCCGTAGCCAGAAGCGGGGCTGGAACACTGTTTGAACTAGCGGCGCATAGAGTTCCAGCTTTTTTTATCCCCTACCCTTATGCCGCAGGTAACCATCAAGAGTTTAACGCTAAATATTTGGCCGACAGAGGTACAGCATTCTATAAAACGCAAAACGAAGTTAAAGCAATGGATATACTAGAAATTATCGAAGACAAAAATAAAATCATATCCGCATCAAATGCACTTAAAAGCGTTATCAAGCACGACGGTGCTGCACATATCGTAGAGTTTATTTTAAAAGACCGCCAAATATAATATCAATTATATCAATCTCTATAAAATCAAGACAGTCCAAAACCGCCATTAAAAATTTATTGTTTACTGACCTAATTTTACCTAAATTTGGCTGGATAAGGTTTTAGATAAAATTGATGGAATACAAGTGTATGGGTGGGTTTGTTCAGAGGGTTCAATTAGTAAAAATTCCTAAATAATTATTTGATAGTAATTATTATTGACAAAAAATATTATTTCAATTATAATATCAGTTATTAATTTTATTTTATCCCAAATTAAAGGCTTACAAATGTCTGCTCCAAAACAACATAACATCTTTGAAAATATTGAACTTTATGCAAAAAAGTTTGATCTTAAGAGTGCAACAAAGCATCAAAAAAAGATAAAAAATACCAATTTTGCCGACAAATTCAAAACAATGTTAAAGATGGTTGCGGACAGAAAGTTTAGTATAGATCCAAAAACAAAACTAATATATATTGGCGCCATAGCCTATATCGTGATGCCATTCGATGCAGTGTCGGACTATATACCGGGACTTGGGCTTTTGGATGATGCGGCAATCATAAAAATAGTTTGGGATAGCTCGATAAACGAAGTCAAAAGATATTTAGGATTAGGAAGATAGATGTTTACAAAAAAAACCGTAGAGATACTCTCCAAACACATACAAATAGCACACCACACAAAAGGGAGGATAAGGTTTAAGATAGA
>JAVRLX010000010.1:0-1756 GCA_031960985.1 Campylobacterales bacterium
AAAAAATAGCAGTAGTGAAATAGCAAGTAAAGTTGCCATCATTAATCTGTGAACTCTCTCTATGCACATAATAAAACCTCCAAAAATTTTTTAAGAATTTTATCATAAATTTATAATTTTGAAAAGGCTGGGTTATGATGTCCTTAAAACAGCTCTATCTCGCTTGCACCTTCAAAAAGCGTTTTTGCTTTTTAGTTGTATGGCTTTAATAAAATACATTAAACAAGTATTTTAAAGTAAGATTTAGTAGAATACTCGCTATAGAGCTTATCTGCAATTAGCTTTAAGAGGTGATAATTTTGATTTCCTGTGCAAATGATGCATCAACTAACAAAACACAAACAGGCTCTATCCTTATTATAGAAGATTCTTCACTCTTTAATAATGCCCTTCAAAAAGGACTAACGAGACTTGGATATCAGACAACAAGCGCTTTTACCCTCAAAGAGGCTTTGTTGGCTTTGGACGCTAATAGTTTTGATTTGGTTATTTTGGATTTGCATTTACCCGATGGTGAGGGAGAGGATCTTTTGGATGGTTTAAATAGCCGTCAAAAACTTAAAATAATAGTATATACATCTGATCCTGATAAAGAACGTAGGAATGAATGGTTTCGTTATGGAGTATTAGGGTACCTTTCTAAAAATGACCCTTTTTCTTATGTTATTCAAGAGATTGATAAAACTGTTAAAAGTATACGTGAAAATGTCAACTTTAATATCTTATTAATTGATGATTCGGTTGTAGCTCGTCGTCAAATTACATCATTATTGCAACCGCGCAATTATCAAGTTTTTACTGCTACAGATGCCAAAAATGCATTTGACGAATTAGAAAAAAGGTCATACGATTTAATCATTTTAGATTTAGAACTTCCCGATATGAACGGGGAAGAGGTATTAAAACAACTCAGACAAAAAGAAGAGATAATAAGCGTTCCTGTTTTAATTATGACAGGAAGATACGATGCCGATTCTGTACGACGATTAACAAAACAAGGGGCTAACGAGTTTTTCATCAAACCTTTTATTGCTGAAGAATTATTAATGAAAATCGATTTTTGGATCGATTTAAAACGAAAAACAGATGCGCTAAAAGAGATAAATAAGACGCTAGAGGCGATGGTTGAAGAGGAGGTGTCAAAAAGAATGAAGTTAGAGGCTGAGCGGGAGCAACAGCTTTCTATTCTGATACAGCAGACCAAAATGGCGGAGCTTGGCACAATGATGGGTGTTATAGCTCATCAGTGGATGCAGCCGCTTACTGTTATTTCGCTCATTGCGCAAACATTTCCGTATGAGATAGTCGGTGAGGGAGCTGAGATTGCAAAAAAATATTCAGAAGAGATATTGACCCAAACCAATTTTATGACGCAGACAATAAATGATTTTAGAAATTTCTATAAACCATCCAAAGCAAAGGTTCTATTTTTTGTATTAGAACAGATTAACTCTGTCATTTCTTTGTTGTCGCCACAACTCTCTAAAGCCAACATTGGCGTTCAGATAAGCGGCGATAAGACGCTTAGCTGTATGGGGTACGCAAATGAGTTTAAACAAGTTGTACTCAATATTGTCAACAATGCAAAAGATGCATTTGTAGAGAGAGATATATCATCTGAGCGAACTATAGCGATAAATGTAGAGGTTGTTGGTGAACAGATAGTTATAACAATATCTGATAATGCAGGTGGCATACCAGATGAGATATTACAAACTATCTTTGACCCTTTTGTTACCACAAAAGGCGAAAAAGG
>JAVRLX010000010.1:1856-40977 GCA_031960985.1 Campylobacterales bacterium
ATATCACAACTAACTATCATGATATCCACAGTTTTAAATATCTCTTTTAGTTCTTGCACAATAACACACCCTCTTTTTTTGCGATTTGGTCAATCATCCTATCCTCGCCCCTACCCATTACGACATCTATTTTTTGATCTCCAATGATATTTTTTAACTTTACCAAAAAATCTATTTTCTTACTTACTAAGTTTTGACACTGCGTCGGCTCGATGTAAAGATCTATATCTCCTCCCTTTTTGGTATCATCCACTCTGCTTCCAAAGAGATAAATCTTGCCGTTTTCAAAAATCTCTAAAAAGACTTTTTTTATCGCTTCTTGTTCGTATTCTGAGAGTCTCATGTGTTCAGCCTTCAACTACCTATTGTCTCTGTGCAACAAATACGCCCATGCCTTATAAAATTTTAAAGGCATTATACTTCCATTTTGGAAAACTTTATTCTTGCGCCCCAAAGATATGTTAAAAGTTAGTCACTCTTTTTGCCTATAAAACTCGTATATCTCTTTTGCATCTTTAGCGTTTAGCGCATTTGTGAGCTCTTCTATTGTTGCCGCCCTAACCGCCTCAAAGCTTCCAAAATAATCAAGTAGCCTTTTTATTTTTGCTTCTTTAATTCCCTTTAGCTTCATAAGCTCAATCTCTCTATCTTTTTTGCTTTTTTGCTTGCGATGAAAGGTTACGGCAAACCTATGCGCCTCATCTCTTAGGTTTTGCAAAAACTGTAGTCTTTTGTCTGAAGCTGGCAGTTTGATCGTATTTTCTTCTGTGTATATAAGGTCGTTTGCGCTATTTTTTGCCCTGTGCGCTTTGCCATCAATTTTTTCTTTGGCTATTGCCGCTACCGCAATATCGACCCCCACACTTGCCAAAATATCTTTTGCTAACATCAAATTTGCCTTGCCGCCATCGAGTAGCCACATATCAGGTGGTGGATTTTTCTCAAAGCTTAGAGCCCGTCTTGTAAGCGCCTCTCTCATTTGCTCATACTCGTTTGTCGCTTTAAGATTGTAGTGCCTGTACTCCTCTTTTTTCCATCCATTCTCCCAAACTACCATCGAAGCAACTGGCGAAGAGCCAAACATGTGCGAATTATCGAATACCTCTATTCTTTGTGGCATACTTTCTAAACCTAAAAGCTCTTTGATTTGGTGTAAAGTCTGCAAATATCCACTCTCGCCCCTTTGTCTTAGTAGCTCAAAACCATTTTTGAGCGCAATACTCGCTATATTTTGATGCTCTTTTTTCTTTGGTGTTGAAATTTTGATTTTTTGATTTAATTTGCTACATAGTAACTCCTCTATCGCCTCTTTGCCTTCAAAATCATGAAGGGTGTATATATTTTTTGCTACAAATGGGTGCTCTTTAGTGTAAAACTCCAAAAGCGCTTGCGAATATATTTCAGTATTAGCCTCATCCCCGCTCTCTTCAGATATTGCCACAAAACTGTGCGAAGATGAGACAAGTTTGCCATCTCTGACAAAGAAGCGTACTACACAAGCGGTATTTGTTGCCCTTGCCACAGCAAATAGGTCAAATGAGTCTTGTTTAGCCAAATCAACTTCGCTTGAGGTGGCTATATTTTTGATGGCGAGCATACTATCTCTTACTTTTGCCGCCTCTTCAAAGCGAAACTCGTTAGATAGGGCATACATTTTGGCCTCTAATTTTTTGATAAGCCCTCTTACGTCATTGATAGTAGCCATTGCCTCATCCACAGTTTTGCGATACGCCGCCTCATCCACATCAAACTCACAAGGGGCAGGGCATCTATTGATTTGGTAAAACAGACACGCTTTTTTTTCTTTTAGACACGATTTTTTTTGAACAAGCAAAAAATTTTCATATAATGCATTGAGTAGCTCCCTTGCGCCCGATACAAATGGTCCAAAATATTTGATATTCCTTCCTGCTAATACCTTTCTGGTTATCTCAAATCGTGGATATTTTTCATCTAAATCCACAAAAATATACGGATATGTTTTGTCGTCTCTTAGCAAAATATTGTATTTTGGTTTAAGTTGTTTAATGAGGGAGTTTTCAAGAACAAGCGCGTCGCTTTCAGAGTTTAGCACTATGTACTCTAAATTTTTCGCCTCCTCTATCATTTTGTATATTCTAATACCAAGATTTGGGGCGGGGGCGAGGGTAGGGGAGAATCTAAAATAGCTTTTGACTCTATTTTTAAGGCTTTTTGCCTTTCCTACATACAGTAGCTTCCCTTGAGCGTTAAAAAATTGGTAAATACCGGGGGCGTCTGGTAAATTTTTAAGCTTTTGAACCATTTTTTATTATTTGCTCTCTTATTTTTTCTAGTCTTATTCTGAGCTCTTCATTTTTAAAATTGTTTTCAAAATCTCCGTTTGAGCGCTCTTTTTCCAAAAATGTAGTTTTTATCTCAGGTTTTGGCGGCTCTGCTTTTGAATAGGCTTTGATTTTTGAAAAAACAAGCCCTTTGCAATCGGGGTCAAAAGCGCAAAACTCTTTTAATATCGGTGTTAGTGAGTTTAGTTTATAATTTGCCTCAAATTCAAGAGTTTTATTCTCTAAAATAAAAAAGAGCGTGTCGCCTTTGATGTATGCGCTTTTTACGCCTTTTGCCAACACGGGCGGAAATAGCTTTTTGAGCTTGTTTATACAGGAGAAAAACTCTACCTTATTATTTGAGGCAAACGATAAATGTCTAAAAAGTTCCGCAGCTTGTTTCATATCGCTATTATAGCCGCCTTTGTTTTAACAGGGTGCGGATACAAAGGCGACCCTGTATATAAAGAGGGTAATACAACCATAGATTACAACGCCACGGGCGCAGTAGCTGATACGAGTCGTATGTGATTGATGTTTTGATTATAGGAGCCGGTGTCGCCGGACTCTACACTGCAATTAATTTGCCAAAAAATCTCAAAGTTCTAGTTCTCTCCAAGAGCGAGCCATCAGCCTCCAATACTTACTGGGCGCAAGGTGGAATAGCTGCTAGCAAAGATGAGTTTGATGTGAGTTTGCATATCAAAGATACGATTGCCGCAGGAGCTGGGCTTTGTGATAGAAAAGCGGTTGAGACGCTATGTAAAAATAGCATAAACGAAATTCAAAACCTAATACAAATGGGTATGCATTTTGATACCGATGAGAAAGGTAAGCCGCTACTGACGAGAGAGGCGGCGCATTCAGCGGCTAGGATACTTCATGCAGACGGCGATGCTACTGGCAAAATGTTGTTTGAATTTTTGTATGCCAAATGCCCTCATGAGGTTCGAGACCATACCGTTGTTGTGGACCTTCTCATTAAAGATAGCGTTTGTTATGGCGTTACTGCGCTGACAAAAGAGGAAAAGCTAGAAAATATCTATGCCAAAAAAGTAGTCATTGCAAGTGGTGGCGTTGGCTCACTCTACAAATATAGCACTAATGACACATCGATTTCAGCAGATTTGCATGGAATGATACTTGAATATGGCGGAACGCTACAAGATATGGAGATGATGCAGTTTCACCCAACTGTCTATCACGACTTCAGATTTGCTCGCAAAATTCTTTTAACTGAAGCTTTAAGGGGTGAGGGGGCTTATGTTGTGGATGATGAGGGGAAGCGATTTTTATTTGATTATGACGAAAGAGGGGAGCTTGCCCCAAGAGATATAGTCTCTCGCGCCGTAGTGGACTATACAAAAAAAAGCGGCAAGCGGGCATACCTCTCTTTTGATGTGTTTGATAAAGAGTTTTTTATGCATAGATTTCCTAATATATATACCAATATGAAAAGTTTGGGTTTTGATCTGCCAAGCGATAGAGTGCCAATTTATCCAGCTTTTCACTATTCAATTGGGGGTATTAAATGCTCTCTTGATACAAAAGTGGAAGGCTTTGAAAATTTATTTGTAGTTGGAGAGGCGGCGTCAAACAGAGTTCACGGGGCAAATAGATTAGCCAGCAACTCCCTTTTAGAGGGGCTTGTATTTGGTCGTATTGCCGCAGATACTATAATGGGCGATAGTTTTGAGGGAGGGCAAAAAGAGTTTTCGCCCACAAATGAGCCGCTTTTTAAGGAGGGGGATACAAATATTAAAAATGAGATAAGAGAGCTTATGTGGAACGATCTCTCTATAGCTAGGCGGGTTTGTGATTTAGAGGCGGCATGTAAAAAGATAGATGCTCTTATCGCTTCAAATCCAGGTAGGATGGCAAGGCTTAGATTAAAAGTTGCCAAAAACATGGCAATGAGCGCATTAAATCGCAAAGAGTCGCTCGGCGCACACTATATCACTAATGAGGAAGATTAATAATGAAAGATGTACCTATTATAGTTTTTGATTTTGGCTCGCAGTATACGCAGCTAATTGCTAGAAGATTAAGAGAAGAGGGGGTCTATTGTGAAATAGTACCATACTCCGAATCGCTTGAGGCTATAAAAGCCAAAAACCCAAAAGGCCTTATTTTTTCTGGGGGTCCAGCTAGCGTGTATGAGGAGGGTGCATATATGGTGGATAAGGGGGTTTTTGAGATGGGACTCCCGATCCTTGGTATATGCTACGGTATGCAACTTATTACCCATGTGTTTGGCGGCGAAGTAGTTAGAGCAGATCACCACGAATACGGCAAAGCAAAAATAATTTTTGACGACATTCACGGAAGCGTTAGCCCACTTTTTAAAGATATAGAATCTAATCACACCGTATGGATGAGTCACGCTGATAAGGTTATTAAGCTTCCTAAGGGTTTTGTGCGCATAGGACACACAGATAATGCCGAGTTTGCCGCTATTGCAAATGATGAGAAAAAAATATACGCTTTACAGTTTCACCCAGAGGTTGCCCACTCTGAGTTTGGCTCTAAAATGCTTAAAAACTTTGCAAAATATATCTGCTCTCTTGAGAGCACATGGAATATGGGGCATTTTGCCAAAGAGCAGATAGCCAAAATCAAAGCGCAAGTTGGGGATGATAAAGTACTTTGCGCAGTATCTGGCGGCGTTGATAGCATGGTAACGGCAGCACTTTTGGTAGAGGCCATTGGCGACAAATTAATTCCAGTTTTTGTAAATAATGGTGTGCTAAGAGCCAACGAAGTGGCGCAAGTCCAAGATATTTTCAAACACTCAATCAAAAGAGAGCTTATTACGGTAGATGCCGAAGAGTTGTTCCTTGGACGACTAAAAGGGGTTACAGAGCCTGAACAAAAAAGAAAAATCATCGGACACACTTTTATCGAAGTTTTCGAGGCTGAGGCAAAAAAACACGCAGATTGTAAATATTTGGCGCAAGGCACACTTTATCCAGATGTTATCGAATCTGTAAGCGTCAAAGGTCCATCTAAGACCATCAAATCGCACCACAATGTGGGGGGTTTACCAGATTGGATGAAGTTTGAGCTGATTGAGCCTCTCCGCGAGCTATTTAAAGATGAGGTGCGAAAGCTGGGGCTTGAACTTGGGCTTCCGTCATACGCGGTCGATAGACATCCGTTCCCAGGTCCAGGACTAGCAATAAGGATTATGGGGGAGGTAAATAAGCCAAGCCTTGAGATATTAAGAAAAGCTGATACAATAATGATAGATGAGCTAAGGGCATCAGGTTATTATGGCAAAGTATGGCAAGCGTTTTGCGTCCTTTTAAATGTCAAAAGTGTCGGTGTAATGGGCGACAACAGAACATACGAAAACACCGTATGTATCAGAACGGTTGAGAGTTCTGACGGTATGACTGCGGTATTTGGAAGGCTTCCGTTTGATTTGTTAGAGCGAATGGGTAGCCGGATTATCAACGAAGTGGATGGCATCAATAGAGTGGTGTATGACATCTCATCCAAGCCACCTGCAACTATCGAATGGGAATAATATGTCCAAAATCTATCTGTTATCATCTACCAAAGTGGATGGAGCCGTTAATTTACCGGTAATTAAAACTATTTTTTTGGATTTTAGCGTTAGTATTGATGATTATGACGTCATAATATTTACATCAAAAAATGGTGTTTTGGCCTTAGAGCGTAGTGGAGTTAAGTGGCATAATAAACCCTCAATCGCAATAGGCGAAGCCACCGCTGAGATGATTAAAAAGCTAAAAGGTAGAGTCTCATTCGTATCAACCGAGTCTTACGGCGATGAGCTAGCGGCGGAGATAACAAAAAAATTTAGATTTTTACGTTTTTTATATCCAAGAGCAAAAGAGATAGTCTCCGATATGCCAAGTATCCTAAGAGCTAAAGGGATAGAGCTTAGCGAGCTTGTAGTATATGAAACTGTGTGTGTTGATGTAGATTTGAACGCTCCAGAAGAGGGCTCAGTGATAATATTTTCCTCCCCCTCTACCGTTAAGTGTTTTTTTAAAAAATTTGGTTGGAATGATAGCTACAAATGCGTCGCCATAGGTAAAACTACGGCAAGCGCAATAGATTTTTGTGATAAGGTGCATATCTCTCCAAAACAAACGCTGGAGGCGGCGGTTCTTTTTGCCAAAACTTTAACCTAATATTAAGAGAGCGAAGAGATTTCCGCCTCTATTTTTGCTAGTTTCTCTCTAAGTTCATTTGCATTTTTTGTATTCTCTTCGATTAGCTCTTTTGGAGCGTTGGAGATAAATTTCTCATTTTTTAGCATACCCTCTAGCTTTGCAAGCTCTTTTTCGCTTTTTTCTTTTTGTTTAGCGAGTCTTAAAAGAAGCGCCTCTTTTGCCTCGGCCGTTATCTCAATAAAACACTCAAGGTTTTCGGATACATCGGCGGCAGAGCCGTTTGGTTTTTCAGTTACAAACTCTATCGTGTCACATTTGGCGAGGTTTGCGATAAATTTTTTAGCCGCTTCGTTTATTGGCTTGTTTGGCTTTATAAACGCTTTTTCTATCCGTTTGTTGGCCAGATCTATCGTCGCTTTCGCCCGTCTAATACCAACTATCGCCTCTTTGATAAGTTCAAATTTTTCTATTATCGCTTTGTCAACTGCCGTGTTTTTTGGGAATTCGCTTATCATAATTGACTCATCCGTCCCACCAAGCTCTTTGTATAGATATTCTGTAATAAAAGGCATAAATGGGTGCAGGAGTTTAAGCGACTCTACAAATACGCCGCCTAGCTCGCCTACCGCCTCTTTTTCGGCTTTGCTTAGCTCGATACCGTAGTCGCAAAAATCATCCCAAAAGTATTTATACACACTTACCGCCGCATCGCTAAATCGATAAGAGTCTAACTGCTCTCTTATCTCTGCCGTCGCCTCGGCTAGTTTTGCCGCCATGTATCTGCCAAGCTCAGTTTGAGGGGCGTTTTTTGTGATGTCTGTTGGAGTTGCGCCATTCATTGTTAGATATTTTGCGGCGTTAAATAATTTATTTGTAAAGTTTCTTGCTTGTATAAACTTCTCTTCAGATAGTCTAATATCCCGCCCCGCAACCGCTAACATCGCAAGCGCAAAGCGAAGACTATCGGCGCTATATCTCTCTACAATGTCTATTGGGTCGATGACATTCCCTTTGGATTTGCTCATTTTTTGCCCGTGTTCATCTCTAACTAAGGCATGCAAATAGACATCTTTAAAAGGGAGTTTTCCTATGAGTTGCTCTCCCATCATCATCATTCTAGCAACCCAAAAAAATAAAATATCAAAGCCCGTAATAAGAAGCGAGTTTGGATAAAAATCGGCCATATCTGTAGGCGTTACCTTTTCGTTATCCTCATTTCCCCATCCAAGTGTGCTAAAAGGCCAAAGGGCAGAGCTAAACCAAGTATCAAGGACATCTGGATCTTGCCTAATATGTGCGCTTTTACATTTTGGGCACTCGGAGTATTCATCCTCTTCGCCGCCCCATTCAAAGCCGCAATCGTCGCAATACATTACAGGAATTCGGTGTCCCCACCAAAGTTGCCTTGAGATACACCAATCTCTAAGCTCTCTCATCCATGAGTCATAATTGTTTTTCCACTGTTTTGGGATAAACTCTGTTTCGTTTGCATTTGCTTTTTCAATTGCTTTTTTGGCCGCCTCTTTTTTTACAAACCATTGTTTGGAGATATATGGCTCTACAATATTGCCACACCGATAGCATCTACCAACTTGATTTATGTGTTTTTCTATTTTTTCAATAAACCCTTCGGCCTCTAGTTTAGCTACTATCTTATCTCTAGCCTCTAGCCTCTCATACCCTTCAAACTCGCCGCAATAGGAGTTTAAAATACCTTTTTCATCAAAGATAGTTAAAAATTCAAGGTTGTGTCTTTTGCCAACTTCGTAGTCATTTATGTCGTGAGCAGGGGTGACTTTAACAACACCTGTACCAAACTCCATATCGACATGCTCATCGGCTATTATTTTAACTTTTCTACCAATTAGCGGGAGTACTAAATATTTACCGATATGCGCTTTGTATCTCTCATCATTTGGATTTACCATAACAGCAGTATCGCCAAAATATGTCTCAGGTCTTGTTGTTGCAACCACCAAATATTCATTTGAATTTTCAAAAAAATACTTTATGTAATATAAATTGCCTTCATTTTCAGCATGGTCTACTTCGATGTCAGAGAGGGCGCCGTCATGCGTGCACCAATTGATCATATAGTTATCTCTAACTATTAGCCCATCTTCGTATAGTTTTAAAAACGCCTTTTTAACTGCGCTTTTTAGCCCCTCATCCATTGTAAATCGCTCTCTAGACCAAGCGGGAGAGACGCCTAACCTTCTCATTTGTCTAACTATTGTACCACCGCTATACGCTTTCCACTCCCACACTTTTTCGAGGAATTTTTCTCTACCTATATCCTCTTTTTTGACCCCCTGTGCAAGGAGTTGCTTTTCTACAACATTTTGCGTAGCTATTCCAGCATGATCTGTGCCCGGTTGCCAAAGGGTTTTATAGCCATCCATCCGTTTGTATCTAACCATAATATCGCTAAGGGTTTGATTGAGGGCGTGTCCTATATGCAGAGAGCCTGTGACATTTGGAGGAGGGAGCATAATAGAAAAATTTTTCCCCTCTTTTTGTATTTTTTTGTTGCCATCAACTTCAAAAAAGCCTTTTGTTTCCCATTCTTTATAACATTTTTCTTCAAATTCTTTTGGTAAATACTCAGTTAGGGCCATTATCTAAATTCCTGATTTTATTTTTTGCGCCAATTTTAACAAAAACCGCCTGATTTCGAGTGTTTTGGCACGATTTTCGCTTTGTATAGGTTGTAAAATTTTAAGCATTGTTTAATACACATTGCTGTAATTTCTAAAATAGCTTTGTGTAGACAACTAAAAAAGGAGATTAGTATGGTATTTGAGGTAAAGGCGCCTATACTCGGATTTGATGAGCTTGTAAGGGTGGAGCTTAATAAGGTTGATGAGTTTTTTTCTAGTCTTAAAAATGCAGACAAGAATGCGCCAGCGTTTACGCTAATTAATCCTTATGCCCTAAGGGAGTATTCATTTGATATACCAAATAGTATTAAGGTGCTTCTTGATCTTAAAGAAAACTCCAAGGTAGAGGTGTACAATATAGTGGTTCTTCAAAATCCTATCGAAAAATCGGTAGTAAACTTTATAGCTCCATTGATATTTAATCATGATAATATGACAATGGGGCAAGCAGTTCTTGATGCTACTAAATACCCAGATTTTGGTGTAGCAGAAGAGATTTCAACTTACATACAAAAATAAAACCTCTCAAGAGTCGGTTCGCCGACTCTAATCCTTTTTTGACTAAAATCACTTTCAATATTAACTCAAAAAAGTCGCAATGCCTTATAAAAACCTAAACAAAGAACAGCTTGCCGCCGTCAACGCCCCTTTTGGAAATACTCTAGTTATAGCCTCTGCAGGCACCGGTAAGACCTCTACGATAGTCGCTAGAATATATTATCTGCTTGAAAAAGGGATAAAGCCGGAAAATATCTTGCTTCTTACATTTACAAATAAAGCCGCAGCGGAGATGATAGGGCGTCTAAAAAAGTTTTTTGACAAAAAAGAGATTGATAAGATACAGGCGGGGACATTTCATGCGGTTAGCTACAAATGGCTCAAAAAACTAAATCCAAACCTAGTCCTCAAACAACCGAGTGAGCTTAAGACGCTTTTTAACGCCATTTACGAGAGATATATTACCGTCGTAAGAGGATATGAAAACAAACCGTACTCCGCAGGCTATTTATATGATTTTTACGAGTCGTTTAACGCATCTTGCATGCCGAGACTAAAAGATTGGCTAATGGCAACTTCGCCCGCGCAAATAGAACATGAAAATATTTATCTAAAGATTTTTGAGGAGTTTGAAGCCCAAAAGGAGGAATGTGGATTTTTAGGTTTTAACGACCTGCTTATTAAAGCGTCAAAAGCGTGCGAAGAGGGAAAAATAGAGCCTTTTTTTGAGGTATTAGTGGATGAATATCAAGATACCAATAATCTACAGCATCATCTAGTGGAATCGGTGAGGGCAAAATCGCTTTTTTGTGTTGGGGATTACGATCAGAGTATATATGGCTTTAACGGCGCAAATATCTCTATTATCGCCGGATTTGGCGAAACAAAAGAGAATGCGAATGTTTATACGCTAACAAAAAACTACCGCTCAACCGAGAAAATACTTCAAGTGGCCGATAAAGTAATAAGACACAATGACAGAATATATCCAAAAAGCCTTGAAGTGGCGCGTATGGGCGAGGCTCATCCGCCTAGGCTTCTTATTTTTGACGAGGTGTTTGATCAGTACAAAAAGATAGCGGATATGGTGCGTGAATCCAAGACAAAGCTAGACGATATAGCGGTGCTTTTTCGCAACAACTCTTCTGCGGATGGGATAGAGGCGTCCCTTAGAGAGCATGGCATAAAGTGTAAACGAAAAGGGGGCGTTGGGTTTTTTGAAGCAAAAGAGATAAAGGCTATCCTTGATATTTTGACGCTCTCTATTAATCCAAAAGATATTTTGGCTTTTATCAATGTGTTTGAATATGCGAACGGAATCGGCGCGGCTACGGCAAAAGAGCTTTGTGACGCTCTACTGCTACTAGGGGATGGCTCCATAATAGAGGGGCTCTTTCATCCAAATCCAAATATTAAAAATCCGTTTGAGAGGCGAAAGCATGAGGTTGGACTTTTTGACGATTTTTTCGAGCTTGGAAGTATTAGCAGGTTTAGAGATCTAGGCCTTGAAGAGGGGGCGCTTGCAAATCCTGCGCTTAAACACCCAAAGCTAAACTCTGACGCCGCTATATTTTTCGGTGAGTTTTATTCACTTATGCATCGACTTATCAAGATAAAAAATCCTAAAAATGCGGTAGATATTATCAAAGCAAGCCCGCTTTACGAAGAGATTAAAAACACGCTCGCTAGAAAAAGGGCTATGGGAAAAGACAAAACGGTTGATGTAAAAGAGTTTGAGCAGGCAAAAGAGCGGATAGATAGAAAAAATTATCTGCTCTCAAATTTAGCATCCCACTATGATGATAAGGCTGGATTTTTAAACGCTATGATTTTGGGCGCCGGGGAGATGACGGAGGGCGAGGGGGTAAATCTTCTTAGCGTACACGCCTCAAAGGGGCTCGAATTTAAAGAGGTATTTGTTATAGATTTGATGGATGGCAGGTTTCCAAACCGCAAGCTAATCGCCAAAGGCTCCAGCATAGAAGAGGAGAGAAGGCTGTTTTATGTTGCGGTAACAAGGGCAAAAGATAGACTTATTCTCTCATACGCAAAATACGACCGTATTAAAAAAACAAGCTATGAACCATCCCAATTTCTAAAAGAGGGTGGGATGTTAGGCTAAGTTTTTAATAGACTTCTTATAAAACCCTCTATGAAGTGAACGCTTCTGCAACTATAGGGTCAAAATCTATTGATTTTGGGGACCCATAGTGAAGCCTTAGTGAACGAATAGAGGGTTTTGCAAAAGGTCTAGTGTGTTTTGACCGCTTGTGCCATATCCCACATTGGCATAAATATCCCAAGAGCCAAAAGAAGTACAAAACCGGCTATTCCACCGATAAGTATAGGCTCTATGGCCGCCGATAAACCATCCATTTTATTTTGAAATTTTTGGCGATAATAGTCGGCCGTCTTGTCAAGCATGGAGCTAAGACTACCGCTTTGCTCACCGGCGCCTAGCATCTGAATAATCATATTTTCATATATTCCAGCCTCTCTGAGCGCAGCCGTTAGCGATAGACCCCTTTGAACATTTAGCGCAACAGTCATCAGCTGCCCTCTAATATAGCTATTTTCCACCCCTTTTGTAGATACGCTAAGAGCTTCTATTATTGGAAGTCCAGCTTTGTTTAGCTCTTTAAAAACGATTGTAAATCTGCTTACAAGCCCCAAATTCATCAAAATACCCACAATTGGTAGTTTGAGCATATACTGATCCATCTTGAGGCGAATCTTTTCGTTTGAGTTGTAGATAAATTTGATTGCAAAAAAAACCACTACTATAACGGCAAAAAGCAGTAGTCCGTAGTGCGACAAAAACCACTCTATTCCAAGTAATATTTTGGTTGGAAGCGGCAAATCTGCTTTAAATTTGTCAAAAATAGCTTTAAATTTAGGTACAACCACTATAATCATAATTGTAAACGCTATTATCATGGCTGTAACAACGGAAATTGGGTAGCGTAAAGCCTTTTTTATTTTCTCTCTATTATCTCTTATCTCTTCAAGTATCTCAGCTAGCGTATCTAGCGATTCAGCCATGGTACCGGTGCGCTCGCCTAGCTCTATCATTGTAACCGTCAGCTTGCCGACCTCTTTTTCAAACTGCTCCATGGAGCGTGAGAGGCTTAGTCCGGCGTTTATATCGTTTAGATTTTGGGTTAGTATCTCTCTTAGTCTCTCATTTTCGGTGGCGGCTATCGCTTCTTGCAAAATATCGGTAAAAGAAAGTCCTGCGTTTGCCATAACCGCCATTTGTCTTATAGCGCTTATTAAATCTTGAATGGTTATCTTCTTTTTACCCATTACGCCCTTGAGTTTATCAAGAGAAAATGACTCAAAAAGAGGAGCGCTAACCTCTTTTGTTTTAATAACTTTGTAGCCCATATTTTCTTTTGCGATTATTAGAGCTTCTACTTTTGATGATGCCCGTATGACTTTTTTAGTTTTTTTGCCGTTTTGTATATACTCTATCTCAAAATATTTATACGCCATTTTATAGTTTTGCTACCCTAAATACTTCTTCAAGCGTTGTAATGCCGCTTGCCGCTCTTCTTACTCCATCTACGAGCATTGCCTCAAAGCCGTTTTCGTAAGCTAGTTTTTGAATTTCGCGTTTTGAGGCGCCAGCTATCACAGCCGCAGCTATATCATCGTTGACGCTTAGCACCTCGGTTATCATCTCTCTTCCTAGATAGCCCGTATTGGCGCATCTGTCGCAACCCACCGCCTTGTAGAATGTGTACTCATTCGGCAACATCGCCTCTATCGGTTTTAGCGCTGACGAACTTATTGAGGTTTGCGCCTTGCAGTGTGGGCAGAGTTTTCTTATTAGCCTTTGCGCCTCTACTGCAATAAGCGATGGGCCTACAAGGTAAGGCTCTATTCCCATATCAACCATCCTTGTAACAGCGCTAATAGCATCGTTTGTATGGAGTGTAGATAACACTAGATGCCCGGTAAGCGCGGCTTGTACAGCTATACGAAGCGTTTCTTGATCCCTTATCTCGCCTATCATTATAATATCGGGATCTTGTCTGAGTATAGAGCGAAGCGCTGAGGCAAAAGTAAGACCAGCCCTCTCGTGTACTTGTACTTGCTGAACCATGTTAATTTGATACTCAACCGGATCTTCTACGGTAATGATTTTTTTATCCACGCCCTTTATTGCGTTTAGCGCCGCATACAAAGTAGTTGTCTTACCGCTTCCGGTAGGTCCGGTAACCAAAATAATGCCGTACGGTGTTTTTAGAGCCGAAGAAAACTTTCGGAAGTTATCTTTGTACATCCCCAAATCTTCTAAGTTTATGAGAACTTTACTTTTATCAAGTATTCTCATAACAATCGATTCGCCGTAAGTGGTAGGTAGTGTAGAGAGCCTAAAGTCGTACTCTTTTGCCCCGCTTGTAAGAGAAAATCTACCATCTTGCGGTTTTCTTTTTTCGGCTATGTCGAGACTGCCAAGCAGTTTTATCCTTGAGGCTAGAGGAGGGTATATATCGGCGTCAAAGGTAAAACTCTCTTTTAAAATACCGTCTATTCTAGTTCGCACGATACAATTTTTCTCTGTAGGCTCAATGTGTATATCGCTTCCTCTTGCGTATATTGCGCTCTCTACTATTACATTGATAAGTTTTAGGATACTTGATGCTTCGCTTCCATCGGTAGAGCTTGATTGGGCTATCTCTTTTCGTATCTCTGCAGTTAGGTCTTTGATGCTTTCATTTATCTCATATTGTCTAATATATTTTTCCAAAAGGGTAGGATTTGAACCTACTACTTTTAGTATTTTTTTTGGGAACAACCTTTGAATAGCGTCTTGCGCCGTAATGTCAAGCGGATCTTTAAATGTAAAAACAATATTTAAATCATCCTCTCGTATTGGTAATGCGCCGTATTTTTTTAAAATCTGTCCGCCTACTTTTGCCGCTATTTTTGAGTCAATATCTATGCCTGCAAGGTCTATGTATTCAAATCCTTGCTGCTCGCTTAGTACTCTAAATACTTGATCTTCGCTCAAATACCCTCTGTCTATGAGCACTTGACCGACCCTGACTCCACTTTGCTTCGATTCATCGAGGCATGAGTCAAACTCCTCTTGTGATACAAGACCTTTTTGGAGAAGTAAATCGCCGAGTTTTAGTTTTTGAACAAGCATCTTAACCTCTTAAAAATATATTCGTTTTTTGCCTGATGGTTTTTCTATTATCATAATTTTCGGCGGTTTTTCTTCTTTTAGCGCGGTTATCTCATACTCATTTTGCCTATCTTTTACTAATATTACACCGTTTTTGCTTTTGTAATTACCCTCAGAAATATGATCAAAAACGATAGAGAGAGGATGATTTATCCTGGGAGTACGAATATTTTTTAGACTTATATTGTCTATAAGGCTTAGGTATAAAAGTTTTTTTTGCGCCTGAAGCGTGGCAAAAATAGCCGCAGCTTCTCTAGATTCTTTAGAGCCTCGCAGTTTTGAGGATGGAATAGAGAGTTGGTCTATCATATCCGATTCCATACACGCTTTGCCATACTCTATCAAAAACTTCCCATCATAACTACTTTGGGCTATATATTGCCCCAAAATACATGCTTTTTCATACTCTTTTTTTGCAATAAGGGCGCGAATATCCTCTTTTGAAGCTGCAAAAAGGGCAAGTGTGCTTGCTAAAAAAATAAGCGCTATTTTCATAGTTCACCAGCCCTTATCTGTCTTAGTAGTGTTTTAATCTGATCAGAGCCGCCCATTTTTGTGAAATTCTCAAGCGCATTTATGGCGTCTTGCTTGCGACCTAGCTTGTAGCTTGACTTTGCGAATAGCGCCCATGATTTTTCATTTTTTGCATCTAGTGAGTTTGCGCTAATCGCCCATTTAAGGGCATTTTGATAATCCCCCATTTTGTAGTACTCCTCAGAAAGCAAAAGCGCCGTTTCAATATCTCCGTTTCGTTTGAATCTATCCTCCAAAAGCGCTGTACGGTTTGCCGATTTGGTCTCTATCTGAATTTTTGGCGGCGCTTTTGGTTTAGGCGGCGCTGCAGGTATTTGTTGCTCTGCTGCCGGAGGTGTCAGCTGTTGCTCATTTGTAGGAGCTAGACTTTTAAACTCCTGCGTATTTTCGGTTGGAGAGACGATTACTATCTCTCTTTGCATTGGTTGCTCCCCGGCAAGGGTTAGCTCCACTACATCGTTTGATTTTTGCGCTTGTATTGTTGTATTTGTTTCGTTTCGCTCTTTTTTTACGACTTCACTCTCATGTTTATGAGAAAATATCAGATATGAAGTTACAAAAGATGCAACCGCTACGCCAAAAAAAGCCGCTCCAAGCGAAGCAAATTTTTTATATTTTTGTCTTTTGTAGCTTATCCATTTTTGTTCTAAGTCGTTTAAATCATACATGTAGATATCCACCCTCTATTGCTATCATCTCTATATGTTTTGATTTAAACTCTCGATAATCTATCTCGCTAGGTTTCTCTTTTTCCAAAAACTCGTAAAAATCAAATAGCTTATACATAAATTTCATACTCTCTCTTATATTTCCGTTTGTAAAGCTGTGAATAAGTTTGTAACTTTTTTTGGAAAACATCGCCAAGGGTTGGTGTAGATCCCTTGATAGTAGTTTTCGCTCTACAAAAAATTGTAACTCGTCTACTGTTAGTGGATTTAGCTCTATACTCTCCCAAATACGGCTTTGAAAGTGGGCTTTGGCTATTAGATGTTCCTCGTCTATTTTGTGTAAGGCGATTACAAATTTGAATATTTTTGTATCCGAGAGGAGTCTTATATACTCCATCTCTTTTTCGTCATACAGTTGCGCTTCATCAAGCGCTACAAGAAAAGTATCTTTTTCAAATGTAGCTATGAATAGCTCCATAATTTCAAAAAAGGTAGGCTCAGTGGGCACTCTTTTTCTAGAGTTTGCCTTAAATATTCGTATAAGCTCTTCGGTTCTCATAAATGTAGGTGTTGAATAGTATAAAACCTTACCTTTATCTCTTTGTATATTTGAACATAGTCTACGCAGCATAGCTGTCTTGCCGCTTCCGGGGTAGCCGTACAAAAGTATGATTTTGAGCGGTTTTTGAATGGAGCTTATCAATTTTTTGTAGGCGTCTTTTATGCTATTTATGAGAATGTATTCGTTATCTTTGTCTTCAAAATTACGATTTTCGTCGATAAAAAGCTCTTTTGAGAGAGCAAAACTACTTGTCGAGTTCACTTTTGTAGCCCAGCTCTTTTAGCGATAATGTTTTCTCTTTTTTTACAATATGAGGCGTGATTATGATGACCATCTCCTTTAGCTCTTTTGCGTCCACATCTTGCTTAAACAGATATCCAAGCCCAGGCACATCGCCCACTCCAGGCACTTTTGTTGTATTTCCATTTGAAACCTCTTGTATGAGTCCGCCCAGAATAATCCTATCCCCATCCTTTGCCTTTACGACCGATGAAAGCTGTTTTTGAGCGATATTTGGCGCTATATTGTATAGCACACCCCCGACTAACACTTGTTGTAGCGGGCAACCGTTTACTTTGCAACTGCTTGATGTAGGATTGATTTTAAGAAGCACATGCGTCTCATCCATTATCTCAGGAGTAATATCTAGCGTGACGCCGACTGGAAGCGAGACAGTCTCTACGCTTGGATTTGTGGCGCCTGTTGTAGCAGTGGCGCTTGTTCCACCCGATACTTTTGGATAAAAGATTACATCGCCTGAGGTAATAAGCGCCGGCTGATTGTTTAGCGTCAAAATTTTTGGATTTGATACTGAGCGAACGGTGCCTTGCGTTTTAAGAAACTTGATAATATCTTTGATTTGAATGCCACCGCTTAGTGACACTGTGCCACTTCTTGTAAAATTATCAGCCAAATTTCCGGTAAATGTTGAGCCGCTCGTGATAGATTTGTCAATGTTTGATACTAATGTATTTTCAGATGTATTATTTACCGTATTTCCAGACGTATTATTTGTGGTTATTGATGTAGTATCGTTTCTTGGCGTATTGGTTACTACTTGACTAGTTGTTGTCGTTTGTGGATTGTTTACTATTGTATTGGTTGTTGTGCTTGTGCTCGTAGTGTTGCCAGATGAATCTGTTGTGCTTGTGTTGGTTATAGTAGAATTATTTGTGTTTACAGCAGGCGTCGTGGTTGTAGTTGTCGTATCATTATACGCAGTCGCTTGAGAGCTTGTATTGGTTGTATTATTATTAACAGTATTTCCAGAGGTATTATTAACAGTATTTCCAGAGGTATTTGTATTTGTATTTGTATTTCCAGAAGTATTCTGAGTAGTTCCACCGGAGCTGTTTGTTTTGCCTAGATTTAGTCCATATGTTAGGTTCATATTTTGAAGATTATATATTTGATTCCAGTCGATTCCTGTAGTCTGCCCATTTGACATCGTAACTTCTAATATCTGTACATCGATAAGCACCTGCCTGTGGAGCCTGTCTAAAACAGTGTTTATATACTCCTCCACCTCTTTTAGTTTGGCTTTATTAGCGGTAACTGTAATAAGCCCTGCTTGTGGATTGATTATTAGCTCATTGCTTTTTACTTGAATCGACTCACTCTTCTTTTCTGTGGATGTGTATTCTCTGGCAGAGCTACCGCCAGCTTTATTTTGGGCTTCACTTTTCCATTCCGTGGCCTTTTCCATCGTCGCAAAGTCTGGCTTTAGTATCGCCATCAAATCATTTTTTATAGAGTCCCAAAATTTTGACTCACTATCATTTGCTTTAAAAGTAGAGCCAACAGACGATGAAGAGTTTGGAATACCGGCTTGACCCGATGTGGTAGTGGTGGTTGCGGTAGCAGAGCCCCCGCCGTTTCCAAGTAAAAATGTTGTTTCTGCCGAACGAATGGCTGTTATGTAGTCTACCTTAAAAGTCTTGGTGCTATATGATGAAATCCTAAGCACTCCGTTTTGATATTCGTAGTCCAGTTTGTTTTCGGTTAGCAAAAAGTCAAATACATCTTGAAGGGTAAAATCTTTTAAATTTATGGTGTTTAGCCCCTTATTTGCTACGATATTTTCCGCCATATCATCTTTGATGGCTATACTAAAAGAGCATCTAGCGCTTAGCTGCTCAAGTAGCTGGGCAATAGTGGTTCCTCTATTTGCGGATAGGTTGGTAAAAACTTTATCATCACAATCTGATAAGGCAAGAGCGTTGCAAGGGTGTAGACAAATTGCCAAAGCTAGCGAAAACCCAGATAAAATAGATGTCCTCTTAAAAATAGGCTTTAGAAAACTCCTCATTTTTTACCTTCAAATAAATATACTTTTTTTTGTTTTGGCTTGTCAAATAAAACAACTGAGTGCTTTTTGATCTCAACAATACTGTACCCCTCTAGTTTGTCTCCGGTTTTGTACCATTTGCCATTGATAAAAGCGCTGCTTTCAAAAATAGCTTTAAGCACAAATACCGGTTCCGGTGGCGGCGTAAAGTTGCCCTCTCTAAACACAATCGGTTTTTCAAAAGGGTCTTTGACCTTTTCAATTACGCTTTTAGAGGTTCCGTTTAGCTTTAAAATCTCAGCTATTAGATCGTTTATCTTGTCTGAAGCAAAAACTGAGCCTAAAATGGCGCAAAATAGCAAAACAGCTTTTTTCATAGACCATACACCCTAATAACCATAGATGAATTTAGCTCTCCGGCCCCTACAATCTTTAGGTGTTGAATTCTTAAAAACATTTTTGAGTTTTCAATCGCATTTATAAAAGAGAGTGTTGACTTGAAATTTCCAGAGCTGTTAAGTTCTGCAGTAAACTCTTTTTGAAATACCCCGAATTTTTTGTCGCTTAGCTTTGTATTCATCGATATAAGCTTTGTTTTTGATTCAGCTGCTGCGGATGTGATATAGTGTGCAAATTCAAGCGAGTTTTCATCGTTCATCTTTATAAATCCAAGCTTTAATAAATCATTTGCGATTGCGGTATTTTTGGCTTGCATATTTTGAAGTTTGATGGATAGAGCTTTGTTGTTTGCCTCCGCTTGCGCAATCATAGCCGCGAGTTGCTCTTTTGTTTTTAGATACTCTTTGGTTTCCTCGATTTGCTTAGTTAGTTGGCTATGTTCTTGCTTTTTGGACGATACAAATTTCTCCGATATTGGAAATAAAAATTTGTATGATAAAAATCCCAAGACTATAAACGGTAGCGTATACAAAATAATTTTTTCACTCTCTTTTCTACCCTCAAACTGGGCATCTATAAAATCATGTAATTTTGCTAAACTAAAACTCATTTATACTCGTCCAATATAGAGATAGAGCCTATGTATCTTGATGTATTGCCGTCTTTTTGTATATTATCATCCGTTGTCGGCAGTTTATTTGAAGACCACAGTTTTTTCGAAAATTCGGTTATATCGTAAGGATTTTTTGCGCTACATACAATATTAAGTTTTACCGATTTGTTTAGCTCTTGCCAAGATATGTTGGTTTTATTTGCGTCTTTGAGAGTTTCTGCGTGATTGATATCTGGACCAAAACTTGCGCTAAATTCTCGAAATGCAACTTTTGAATCTGCGGCGACATTGGAGATATTTACCAAGTGGGCGGTTATGCTTTTTGTCTGGCTTCTAGCTTGCGCTAGTTGCTCTAGTAGGTTTTCAGTCTCTTTTAGTTTGTTTTCTTCGCTAGCAATTTGACCAAGCAATGTAGACTCTATTTTTTGTAAAGCGGCGGTTTTGTCTCTAAAAATAGCGGCTTCCTGATTTAGCTTAGCCTGTTCCTTTTTTAAATTTTTTATGGAAAACGAGTAGAATGCGCTTCCTATCGTAAAGTTAAAAATAGGATAAGCGCATGTTGTAATAAGCGCTATCGTTGAAATTGCCAAAAATTTTCCAGCAGGTCTTTGCAGTATTGGCGGTGGGCGTTCGAATATGGAAAAATTGAGATGTTCATACTCGCTAATGTCGTTTAGATATGCAAATATCATAAGTTTTGCCGACATATCTACAAAGCCGTCGGTTTTAAAGCCTAGATTAAAATCAAAATCACGAAAAGGGGTTTCAAAATACTCTTTTGCAATCTCTGAAATTTGAGCTATATTGCCGTGTTCGGTGGCTATATAGATACTCTCATAGCCGCTTATTTGATTAATTCTTTTTGCGTGCACTAATATGTCGCTAATTGTGGTAAAAAGCTCCATAATAAGCGATTTAAAACCAGTTTCGTATTCTGGTTTTTTGGCTCTAAAATCAGCGTTTGTGAGTATTTTAATAAAGTCGTCATGATCGACTCTCTCGCCCAAAATCTCCGAAAATCTTTCTGTTAGTATGCGAATGCTTCCCCTTATAGATTTTGAGTATGTACAGACGCCGTTTTGGTAGACGCACAGATATGCGCTATCATTATAGAGGTAAATAAATGCGAAAATAGAAGAGTCGCTTAAAAAGTTTTTTGTAAAAAGTGTTTTAATGGCAGTTTGCGGCGTAAATACGAAATCTACATATCTATCGCTTATGCCAATAAGTCTTTGTTTTATTGCGTGGTAGTTGGCTACATATGTATTGTATCGTTTTGTCTCAGCGCTTTCTTCATTGTCCGGCAACGCTTCATAGCATATTTTATACTCAAAGTTAGGATCTAGCGCTAACTCGTCAAACAGTTTTAACTCTATAGCTTCATAAAGCTCTTCGCCCTCCAAAAATTTGCTTACTTCAATAGTTTCGCTTATTATGTCTTCAAGCGGGATAAAAGATATTAAAGCGGAATTCTTTGGTGGTTCGCTAAGCGGTCTTATTGTCTGTTTGGAGTATTCGTATGAGATAAGCGAACTAGATGAATAAAAGCAAACGCTTGATGCACGAGCTTTTTTTGAACGGGTAGGTAGTTTGATTTTTTTTAAAAACTCAAGATTCAAAGTCATACCCATATTCCGCAAGTCCTTTTCTATCGGTAACCCAATTTTTATTTGTTTTTACAAATAGCTCTAAATGTATCTTTTTTTGCGAGAATTTTTCAAGAGCAATTCTTGCTTTTGTCCCTATTCTTTTAATGGTTTGTCCATTTTTGCCTATTATCATCGCCTTTTGACTATCTTTGTTGGCTACAATGGTTGCTTCCACGATATCTATCTTGTCGCTTTCGTTTATTTTGTTAATTACGACATCGCTTTCATACGGAATTTCATCGCTTAGTCCGTTAAAAAGCTCCTCTCTTATTATCTCTTTGTAAATTTCTCTTATGTGCTGGTCGGTTAGCATCTCCGGGTCGTATAGATACGGCGACTCGGGAAGGTATTTGGCAACGGCGTCTAGTATCTCTTTTTTGCCTTTCTCTTTTGTGGCGCTTATCGGTATTAACTCCAAAAAGCTGTGTTCGTTTTCTTGTAATTCGCTTAGTGTTTTTAGTAACTTGTCGCGACTTAATAGATCTATCTTATTTATTAGAAGTATATGCGGTTTGCCACTTGAAATTTCCAAAAACTCTCTATAATCCCTTATAGCATATCTGGCGTCGGCAACGAATAACACAAGGTCTGCATCCCCCACCCCTTTTATCGCCTCTCCTAGCATATACTCATTTAGTAGTTTTTTGCCGGTTTGAAGTCCGGGAGTGTCTATAAGTACTATTTGCGCATTATCATGCATCAAAAAGCCTTTTAGCCTTTTTCTAGTTGCATTTGCTTTGTGGCTAACAAGCATTATTTTTTCGCCTATAAGCCAGTTTAATAGGGTACTTTTGCCTGCATTTGGTTTGCCAATTACTGCAACAAAGCCACATTTTGTATTTACGCTCAAAGAATGTACCTTGCGTGATCTATATTTTCTATTATATTGCTTAGTTTTTCATTTACAAGAGAGTCGTTTATTACTATTTTTTGACCAGCTTTTTCGTTTGCTTCAAAACTTATATCTTCCATGACTTTTTCTATAACCGTATGGAGTCGTCTTGCCCCTATATCTTCCGTTTTTTCATTTGCTTTTTGCGCTAGTCTTGCCATAGCTCTTACAGCATCCTCTTCAAAGACTATCTCCACATCTTCGGTTTTAAGAAGTGCAGAGTATTGCAGTAAAAGAGAATTTTTTGGTTTTGTCAATATATCGTAAAGCGCATTTTCATCTAGCGACTCCATCTCCACTCTCAGCGGAAACCTACCTTGAAGTTCCGGTATCAAATCGCTAGGCTTTGTCAGATGAAATGCCCCAGCCCCAATAAAAAGTATATGGTCGGTATTTAGTTGCCCCAACTTTGTGTTAACGCTTGAGCCTTCCACTATGGGTAACAAATCTCTTTGCACCCCCTCCTTACTTGGGTCTTGCCTTGATGATGTAGAGGAGCTAACAGCTATTTTGTCTATTTCGTCGATAAAGATAATACCTTCCTCTTGTGCGCGCCTAAGCGCCTCGGTTTTTATCGCTTCATTATCTATAAGCTCTTCTGCCGCTTCGCTCTCAAAAATAGAGATAGCCTCTTTAATGGTCACTTCCTTTTTGACCTCTTTTCTGTCTAATCCGCCTAGAATTTTGGAGAAAGATTCTTGAATTTTAGCGACTTCGGGTGGCAAATTTATGTCATAACTTTCATTAATTGATTTAGATAGTTCAACTTCTATTTTTAAATTGTCCATTTCGCCGGCAAGAATTTTTGCTCTCATTTTTTCTAGAGCTATTTTGTGCTCCTCTTTTTTCTCGTTAGACGCCCCTGCTGGTGGTTCAGGCATCAATTTTAGCGCCGCTTTGTAGATTGCCCTTTCTTTTATTTCTGGAGCCAATCTTTCTTTATGCTCTTTTTTTACTAGATTATAGGCCGCCAAAGCCAAATCCCGAACCATCGATTCCACATCTCTACCCACAAAGCCAACCTCTGTATACTTGCTTGCCTCTATTTTGATAAAAGGAAGATTAAAGGTCTTTGCTAGTCGCCTGGCTATTTCAGTTTTGCCAACCCCCGTTGGACCTATGAGCAAAATATTTTTTGGCACCACATCTTCTTGCATCTCTTTGGATAGCTTAAGCCGTCGCATACGATTTCGCAAAGCTATGGCTATTACTTTTTTAGCGTTTTGCTGCCCTATGACATACTCATCAAGTACAGCTACAATCTCTTTTGGAGTCAGATTCATTTTAGTCCCCTAGGGTAAGAATAGAGATATTTTGATTGGTGTATATACAGAGTTCCCCGGCTATTTTGAGCGACTCTTCAACAAGCCTTTTTGGCTCCATATCGGTGTGCCTAGCAAGGGCTCTAGCAGATGAGATGGCAAAATTTCCCCCACTCCCAATTGCGGCCAACATCCCATCTTCAGGCTCTACGACATCGCCGCTACCGGTGAGTATAAAAATTTTTTTGGTATCTAGTACTATCATCATCGCCTCAAGGCGTCTTAGTACTTTGTCTTTGCGCCACTCTTTTGAGAATTCTACGACCGATTTTAATAGGTCCCCTTTTTTGTTTGCAAGGATATTTTCAAACATATCAAACAGCGTAAAAGCATCGGCTGTACTTCCCGCAAACCCTGCAAGCGCTTTACCCTCATAGAGTTTGCGTATTTTTACGGCATTTGATTTGAGGATAGAGGCGCCAAAAGTCACCTGTCCGTCACCCCCTATAACCGCTTTGCCATCTTTTAGACAGGCTAGTATTGTGGTCGCTTCAAACATCCTTTAAATCGCCTCGATTAGAAGATGGAGTTTGGCGTGTATACCGTGTCCCATTTTAAGATCAAGCTCATATGAACCGGTTGCTTTGATGGCTCCGTGGTGCTCGATACTTTTTTTATCTATTTCGATGCCGTGTTGCTTTTTGAGTTCATCTGCTATCTCTTCTTTTGTAATAGAGCCAAAAAGGGCGCCGTTTGCCCCTGTTTTTGTTTTAATGATAAGCTTTATACCCTCTAACTTTGCTTTTATTTCGTTTAATTTTGCTATCTCTGCCGCCAAAGCCTCTTTTTTGGCTCTCTCCCCAGCTTCCCATTGTTTGATTACCGCAGGGGTAGCTAGCTTGGCAAACCCTTTGGCTATTAAAAAATTATTTCCATATCCATCTTTTACCTCTTTTATCTCTCCAGCTTTGCCAAGCCCCTTTACATCTTTTATTAGTAATACTTTCATTATTTTGCCTCCAATGCATATTTTAATACTTCATCTATTGTTTTAACCGGAATTATTGTCATATTTTCCTTTACCTCATCTGGTATATCAGATAGGTCTCTATCATAATTTTTTTGCGGAATAAGCGCCGTTTTTATCTTTGACTTGTATGCCGCTATTAGCTTTTCTTTTAGCCCGCCTATCGCCGTTACTTTGCCTGTTAGCGTTATTTCGCCAGTCATTGCGACAGATGAGATTACTTTGCGCTCTGATAGTATCGAGGCTATTACTGTAGCCATTGCGATACCAGCGCTAGGTCCATCTTTTGGCGTTGCGCCGTCTGGGACATGTATGTGAAGATTGTAACAATCGTACAGGCTTGGTTTATTACCTTTGTCATCGGATACGCAAACACTCTCGATAATTTTTTTATCTATCTTTAGTTTGCCGCTATCTATTAGAGTTTTTACGACGCTATAGGCTATTTTTGCCGACTCTTTCATTACATCGCCGAGGCTTCCAGTTAGCTCCACAGCCCCTTTGCCTTTTATCTTAACAGCTTCTATTTTTAAGACATCTCCCCCGACCGCCGTCCACGCAAGACCGTTTACAACGCCTATTTGATTCTCTTTGTCGGCTTCTTCATACTCAAACACTGTTTTATCCAGAAAATCTTTAATATTTTTGGATGTTATCGATACTTTTTGCACCTTTTCTTCGAGTATTATTTTTGCAGCTTTTCTAGCAATTGTTGCTATTTGTCGTCTTAGATTTCTAACCCCAGCTTCTCTAGTATATTTTTCAATAATCTCTTTTAGAACCGCAGATGGTATTGATAGCTCATTAGCCTTTAGGCCATGTTTTTTTAGCTCTTGCGGCAATAGGTATTTTTTTGCTATCTCATACTTCTCTTGCGGCGTATAAGAGCTAACCTCTATAAACTCCATCCTATCTCTTAACGGGGCGGGGATAGTTGAAGCGTCATTGGCGGTAGCTATAAATATTGCATTTGATAAGTCAATATTAAAATTGAGATAATAATCTCTAAACTTATCGTTTTGTTCTGGATCTAACACCTCAAGAAGCGCCGCAGTAGGATCGCCTCTCATACTTCTGCCAACTTTATCTATCTCATCCAACACTATTACAGGGTTCATTTGTTTGGCGTTAATTAGCCCTTGCACAATTCGACCCGGCATCGCCCCTACATATGTTCTTCTATGTCCCCTTAGCTCATTGACATCCTCAAGTCCACCAAGCGCTATTCTAACAAGCTCCCTTTTTAGCGCTTTGGCTATCGAGTTTGCAAGACTTGTTTTACCCACCCCTGGAGGCCCTATGAAGCATAGAATTGCCCCTTTTGCATCTTTATTTTTTGCCCCTCTAAGCTCCAAAAGCTCTTTAACTGCAAAGAACTCTACAATTCTTTTTTTTGGCTTTTCTAGCGAAAAATGGTCTTCATCAAGTGTTTTTGCTACTTTGGATATATCAAGTTTTGCTTTTGAAACTTTCCCATACGGTATTTCAAGCACATATTCAATATATGTCTGAAGGACATTGGCATCCCCGCTATCTGGATGCATTCGCCCTAATTTATCGAGCTGCTTTTTTGCCTCTTTGTAGGCATCTTCATACATAAAAGGCTTTATCGCTTCAAGTTTTTTGGCGTACTCCTCTAGCTCCTCTTGACGGCTTGTATCCTCTCCAAGCTCTTTTCGTATTTGTTTGAGTTGCTCTTTTAAAAAATACTCTTTATTGATTTTATCCATCTTATCGTGGACTTTTGCCCGTATCTCTTTTTGGAGTTTGGCGGCTTCCGTTTCATCTATAACATGCTCTATTAGCTTCATTAGTCTTTTTTCGACGTCTTGCTCGATAAAAAGGGCATACGCATCGTTTTTTTGCAATTTGATAGAGCTACTAATAAGGTCTGCTATCCGATTTGGCTCATGATTTTCGTATATTGTTTTGAGTAAATCGGGTGGAAAGTATCCGGCTACCGTAGAGAGCGCCTTGACATGTTCTCTTAAGTTGGCTAGTATTGCTTCTACCCTTTGCTCGTTATAAGGGTGCGTTCGGATAGTGTCTACAACGGCAAGCATTGGATTGTCACTGATTCTCTCTATAATGTGACCTCTTGCAAGCCCTTGAAACAGCACCTTTACTCTCCCATCTGGAAGTACTATCTTTCGGATAACCGAGCCTATGACGCCAGAGTCGTATATGCTATCAAATGTATTTTCCCCCTCCATTCCGCTTTTAGAGTGGCAAACTAGAATAAGAGAGTTGTTTTCAATGGCAAAAGTTGCCGCTTTTATCATCTTTTCATCAGATAAAAAAAGCGGGGCAATCATAAAAGGGTATAAAAATATTTCGTCTTCTACTATTATTGGTAGATTTGCAGGGAAAGAACCGTAATTGGCAAGTTGCATTGTTTAAAAGCTCCAGTAAATATTATAAATTTGCAGTACAAAATAGATTTTGATATTTATTGCAATTGAACTTCAAATATAGACCTATACCAAGGGGTATTTGGCTTTTCATAGTTGATACCCTCCAGCCATCCGATATTGGCATCTTTCATATATTTTTCAGAAGCTTCAGGCTTGCCCACTCTTTTGTATAGACCGGCTATATTTTCGTTCATCATTTTGTTGGCTAAAGAGAGTTTAAGCACAATCGTTTGAGCATAAGGCTTATATGGCGAGTTTGGATACTCTTTTATGAATTCTTCAGAGTCTTTTTGCGTATCAATTAGGAGTTGTTGGTCTCTAAAAGCCCGCTTAAAGGATAGAAAGTTTGCTTTGACTTTTAGGTATTTGGCAAACTCGACGCTTTTTTTGTCGCCATATCTCTTGATGTACTCGTCCAAATAGTAATTTGCAAGTATATACTCCTCTTTATCCATATGCGCCTCGGCTAGAATGAGCATAGCCTCCAATATAAGTGGAGAGCGAATGTGTTCGCTTTGAAGTGACGTAAAAGCCTTATCGGCTCCGTCTAGTTCGCCTCTTGCTATATCTTTTACAATCATTTTATACCAGTAATCGGCTGGCTTATTAAACTCTTCTTGCTGCTTTGAAGCGCAACCTGAGAGAATAACACCTGCCCCTATTGCAAGAGCGGTTAATTTTATTTTTGAAATATTGTATTTTTTCATTGAATTATCTATCCTACCATCCCATATTTTGGAAATCTTATGGTGTTTAATGTTAACCTATTTTCAATAAATTACTGACCTTACGCACCAAAAGTGCGTAAGAACCTCTATCTCTCCTGCGTTAGCAGGTAGCTTTAGGGGGTTGCAAGGGACATTTATGTCCCTGCCACAAATACGGGCTTCGCTCGTATTTGTGCGTAACATCAGTAAATTTAAAGAGAATAGGAGCATTTGATGTCATTTTTCAAAGAAACAGATTCTTCAATACTTCTCATAGGAGCTGGAAATTTGGGGGAGGCGATACTAGACGGCATGCTAAAAAAAGGGGTGTCGGTATCTGTTTTGGCGCATACGGAAGATAAAGCTTTAAAGCTAAGAGAATATTATCCTTCTTTAAAGGTGGAGGTATCCAAAAAAAACATCGACATAGATGGCAGAATCGTCATACTTGCAGTAAAGCCGAGTAGTTTTTATGATATAAAGTTTGAAGGCAGGGCAAAGGCTTTTGTGTCGGTAATGGCAAAAGTGTATATAGAGGATATTAAACTTAATGTAGATGCGCAACATTACATAAGAGCTATGCCAAATATTGCCGCAAGATGTGAAAAGTCTATGACGGCTGTTACTGGAAGTAAGGCTTATAAAAATGAGGCTTTGGCGCTTTTTGAGTCTATTGGCAAGAGCGTATGGGTGGAGAGTGAGGATGAGCTTAATATCGCCACTGCTCTTGCCGGTAGCGCTCCCGCATTTTTGGCTATGGTGGCGGAGTCGTTGATCGATGGAGCCGTTAGAATGGGGCTAAAAAGGGATGTTGCCGAAGAGATGACTAAGGGGCTTTTTGATGGTTTTGCCTCATTGCTTGAGTCATCGCATCCCGCCAAAATCAAAGAAGATGTAATGAGTCCGAAAGGAACAACGGCTGCGGGGGTTTTTGAGCTAGAAAAATCTGGCGTAAGAGCCGCCTTTATGAAGGCCATTGAAGCGGCTTATTTGAAGGCATCGAAGTAAAATGTGATAGAATTTGCAAAAAAATTTTTAATTTAGGGTAAAAATATATGCATTATCTTGACATCTATGGCGGCAAAAAACTAAGTGGTGAAGTGGTGGTATCGGGCGCTAAAAACTCCTCCTTACCGCTTATAGCATCCACGATACTATCAAAAACTCCGGTGACTATTACTAATGTGCCTCGTGTTGTAGACATTAAAACCATGCTAAAGTTAATGACAAATTTAGGCTCCGAGGCTATTTTTGATGGCAATACGCTCAAAATAGACTCCGAAAAACTAAGCGGTTTTGTAGCGACATACGACATCGTAAAAACAATGAGGGCTTCCATTCTTGTGCTTGGACCGCTTCTTGCGAGATTTGGCAAATGCGATGTGAGCTTGCCTGGGGGATGCGCTATTGGTCAGCGCCCAGTGGATTTGCATCTAAAAGCGCTTGAGGCAATGGGCGCCGAGATAGAGATTAAAAATGGATATGTAGAGGCTAGGGCGCCAAGAGGGCTTACCGGAACGACTATAGTATTTGACAAAATTACGGTAACGGGCACTGAAAACATCGTAATGGCGGCGGCTCTTGCCAAAGGAACAACAAAAATTATTAATGCGGCAAAAGAGCCTGAAGTGGTGCAGCTTTGCGAAGTCCTTAGACTTGCAGGGGCAAACATTGCAGGTATTGGAACCGATGAATTGATTATTGATGGAAGCGGCGGAGAGCTTTATAGCTTTAAAGATATTGATGTAATTCCAGATAGGATAGAGGCGGGTACATATTTATGCGCAGCCGCCATCACAAATTCTCCTGTTACGCTAAAAAAAATCAATCTAAGTCATATGGAGGCGATTATCTCAAAACTTCAAGAGATGGGTTTTTCTTTTGAGTATGGGATTAATGAATTAACTCTAAAAGGGGCTAAAAAAATTAAGCCAATTGCGATAACAACCACCGAATTTCCAGGTTTTCCAACAGATATGCAAGCGCAGTTTATGGCTCTTGCCACACAGGCCAGCGGCACAAGCGTTATAGAGGAGAGACTCTTTGAAAATCGCTTTATGCACGCAAGCGAGCTTACAAGGCTCGGCGCAACTATACATCTAAACCACAATACCGCTACTATCGAGGGTGGGGCAGAGCTTACTGGGGCTGATGTTATGGCGACCGATTTGCGCGCTTCATCGGCGCTTGTTATAGCCGCACTCGTGGCAAACGGAAAAACTAGAATACATAGAATATATCATCTGGATAGAGGGTACGAGGATTTGGAAAAAAAGCTAATAGCCTTGGGCGCTCACATAGAAAGAGGGGATGAATAGAGTCCAAAAAGTGAAAAAGCAATCCAGAAAAAATATTTCTGAAATTAAAAAACGGTTTCTCGAAAGGTATGGCGCTGCGACCACGGAGCTTGAATTTAGAAGTGATTATGAACTGCTCGTTGCCATTATCCTCTCAGCTCAATGTACTGACAAACGAGTAAATATAATTACAAAAGGACTTTTTGCCGCTTTGCCCACCGTGGAGGCGATGGCGGCCTCAAGCGTGGATGAGATAGCCGCTCTTATCAAATCTTGTAGTTATTTTAACAATAAAGCAAAAAACTTGTTAGCAATGGCGCAAAGTGTGGTTAAAAATTTTGGCGGCTCTATTCCGCACGATGAAGCTTCGCTTAAAAGTCTTGCTGGGGTAGGACAAAAGACGGCGCATGTTTTTATGATTGAGTTTTTAAAAAGTAACCATATGGCGGTTGATACCCATGTATTTCGGGTGGCGCATAGGCTTGGGCTTTCAAATGCAAAAACTGCAACTAAAACCGAAGAGGATCTTGTAAAGGCTTATGTAACGGAACTTGGAGCGCTTCATCAGGCGATGGTGCTTTTTGGACGCTATATTTGTAAAGCCAAAAATCCGCTGTGCGATAGCGAGTGCTTTCTTGCTGATTTTTGTCAAAGTCGCTCCAACTTTAAGCCAGGATAACGAATTCGTAACTAAGTTACAGTAAAATCACGCAAAATTTTTATGGAGAGAGATATGTCAAGAGTTTTGATAATTGGCGCAGGTGGTGTTGGCGGCGTCGTGGCGCACAAATGTGCGATGAATCCAGATGTTTTTAGCTTTGTTTGTTTGGCTAGCAGGTCAATTGACAAGTGCGAAAAGATACAGGCACAGATAAGAAACAAAGGTTTTGATATTGCAATAGACAAAGTGGATGCTGACAATGTCGATGAAACAGCGGCTCTAATTGCAAAATACAGCCCAGATGTCGTAATAAATGTCGCTTTGCCATATCAAGACCTAACAATAATGGATGCATGTTTAAAAGCCGGGGTTCACTATGTGGATACCGCAAACTACGAGCATCCAGATACCGCAAAGTTTGAGTACAAAGAACAATGGGCAAAAAAAGAGGCTTTCAAAGAAGCTGGGCTAACGGCGCTTTTAGGAAGTGGGTTTGACCCGGGTGTAACGAATGTCTTTTGCGCATATGCCCAGAAGCACTATTTTGATGAAATACACTACATCGATATACTAGATTGCAACGCAGGTGATCACGGATATCCTTTTGCAACCAACTTTAACCCTGAGATAAACCTAAGAGAGGTAAGCTCAAAGGGCAGGTATTGGGAGAATGGGAAATGGATAGAGACTGAGCCTATGGAGATTATGCAAGTTTGGGATTATCCAGAGATTGGACCAAAAGATAGTTATCTTCTGTACCACGAAGAGCTTGAGAGCCTTGTGCAAAATATTAAGGGGCTTAAAAGAATTAGATTTTTTATGACTTTTAGTCAAAACTATTTAACACACATGAAATGCCTTGAAAATGTTGGGATGCTTAGAATCGACGAGGTAGAACATAATGGCCAAAAGATTATCCCTATCCAATTTCTAAAAACGCTTCTTCCAGATCCAGCGAGCCTTGCTGGACGGACAAAGGGTAAAACAAATATTGGTTGCTACATCACAGGGATAAAAGATGGTAAAGAGCGAAAAATCTATATCTATAATGTTTGCGACCATGAGGCATGCTTTGCAGAGGTAAACTCTCAAGCGGTTAGCTACACGACGGGTGTGCCTGCGTTTATCGGCGGTATGTTGGTTGCTAATGGCGATTGGAGAAGAGCAGGGGTGTGGAATATGGAGCAGTTTGATCCAGACCCATTTATGGCGGCTTTAAACGAGTATGGTCTACCTTGGGTAGTAAAAGAGATGCACTAATTTTATAAGCGCAAACTGGCAGACACAGTTTGTGCTTACTACCTTTTCTTTTTGCTAAACTCTTTTTATTTAAAAAATTAGTGAACCAGATGCGGCATCGGTTCAAAAAAGTAAAACCCTTGCGAAAAATCTATACCGAGTTTTTTGACATGCACAAAAACCGCCTCGTTGCATACAAATTCAGCGACTGTTTTGATGTTCATCTCTTTTGCAAAATTGTTTATATTTTTGACGATTATCTGTGCATTTCTATCGTAAGGTAGATTTTTTATAAGACTTCCATCTATTTTTAGCGTATCTACTTCTAGTTTTAGGATATGATCAAAATTTGAGTATCCACTGCCGAAATCATCAATGGCAAAGCCACATCCGATAGCCCTAAATTTATCTATAAACGCTTTTACCTCTTCGTAACTATTGATACCCTCTGATTCCAAAATTTCAAAAATGATACGATCTCCGACTCCTTCATTTGTAATACACTCAAACAAAAAGTCTCGCATATTTCTATCCACAAGATCGTCAAAAGAGAGATTGATGCTAACCGGCAGGCTTGAGTTTTTGAACATCTCTATGGTCTTAACAACCATTATTTTTGTCAACTCTGGATAGAGGCGCATTTTTTTTGAAATTTCCAAAAAGTGAAACGGCGATATTATCTCTCCGTCGACTGATTTTAATCTTATTAGCGCTTCGTATTTTTCTATTAATTGGCTACTATTGTTGATTATTGGTTGAAAATAAGGGATTATTCTGTCGTCTTTAATGGCGCTTTTAATTGCCTTGTGCCAAATAATATTATTTTTTTGCTCTTCCGCTTGGAGCATTGAACTATCGAAACTCATAAAGTGCCAATTTTTCGATTTTGCTTTTTTGAGCGCCATTTCGGCGTATTCTATGACTTTTGTATCGGACTTCGCATACCCTACGGTCACATTTATAAATATCTCTACCTCTTCATAGTAAAATCCTTTGTTGTCCCCATCTTCGATAATACCCTTAATAAAAGCGATTGCCTGCTCGTCGGTTATTTCGTCCGAAAATAAAATCGCATACTCACCGCCGCTAAGCTTGAAAAGCTTTGTATCTTTAAGCGCTTTTATATATTCTTGCAACCATTTGCCATATATTTTTATGATTGCGTCTCCAAAATCAAAGCCGTATACTTCGTTAATATCTTTGAATCTATCTATGTTGACAATAGCGACTTTCGGCAATGTTTTTTCTTTTATTTCGTCAAACAAAATAGTTCTATTCGGGAGTCCGGTTAGCGCATCGGTAATAAGGTGCGTTTTAAAGGCCTCATTTTGTTTAAAAGAGCTGAACGCAAAGCCTATATCATAGGATAACTCTTGTAGCATATCTATCTCTTTTGGTTCAAAACCATCGACCCTGTCGGTGTACACCGCCATAGTTCCAAAAGGAGCTGAATACATATCAGAGCAAAGAGGTAGGGCAATAGAGGATTTAAATCCAGCTTTTATCGCTCGCTCTCTCCATGGCTCAAACTCTTTAGAGGTATGTATAAATTTTGTTAGTATGGGTTTGTTTTCTAGTACGCTTCTTGCGCTTGGACCTTTTGACGTAGGGTCTGTCGCATTTAGAGATATATGAAAATCATCTGATAAATAGTTGGCAGGGTCTGCGGATTTGTAAGCTACCCGAATGCTCTCATTTTCCACAAATCCTATCCATACAAGCTTGTAATGTCCAAACTCAGAGAGTCTGTCGCAGCTTTTTTGCAATAACTCTTCAGCGTTTTTACTAGACACTAGAAGCTGGTTTATATCGGCTACTGTGCGTAGGATCTCATCTAGATATTTTGTTTCATTTAAAGATTGCTCAAGCTCTTGCTTTTGAAGCGTCAACGCCCAAAAACTATCTATAAGTGTAGCGTGTAGCAGTGAAAAATCTTTGATAAAAAATCTTTGAGCCATGCCGCCGCCAGTTTTGATACTTTCGAGTATACGATAGATGGGTTTTATAAACATTCGATTGGTTAGCAATATTATAATCGCAAGCGCCAATAGCTGTGATAGCAGTAGAGCTATCGTCTCATACAAAGATTGTTTATCTATTGTTCTAAATAGATACTCTTTATCTAGCGCTAGCAAAATATGCCCAGTTTGCCTAGTTCCATTTTCGTCAAAGTATTTTACTGGATAATGCAAAAGCGCCTTTTTTGACAAAAGAGCATCATATGTGCCATACTCTATTGTTGTATATTCGTTTAGATTGATTACTGCTTTTGATTTTAATCCTCTATCGGATGAGTAAGATATTTCTTTTGCGTCGTATGAAAAAGAGATTGAGCCGACAAGACGGTGTGTTGCCCTTGTTTTGTCAAGCGCCTTTTGAATATTTGAGAAGTTGTTTTGTTCTAGCTCTGAAACTACGTGGTCTATGGTTTGTATCATCATACCATCAAGGCTGTCGCTAACATACTTTAAAAGTAGTGTGCGATTGTGTAGATGCAAATAATAGTTTGATACCAGCATGGAAGCTACTGCCAACCCAAAAAGGGCAATAATTGCAGTTTTTAATTTCATACTAAGAGCTTATCTACTGGAATTTTTTGTTTTTGCAGATATTCTTTGTTTTTCTGCGACTTTTCTTTATCATCTACCCACTCTATACCGTTAAGCGAATTTATAAATTCTTCATATGTTTGATTTTCTAGGTAGCCTTTGATGGTTTCATAATACTCTTTTGGATTACTCTTTAAAGCCAAAACAGCCCTATTAAAAACCTCCTGCAGATGTTTTATCTCTTTTTCATTGCCTTCCATCACCCTCTCATCAATAAAAATGGCGTCAATAACGGATATGCTTTTAAGTTCTTTCGTGGAAGATATTTTTTTAAATCCGTTTTTTTGTATGTTAGAAGCATACGGTTCATATGAAATAAGCAACATCGGGGTGTTTTTTGCTTGGAGTTGAGCCATTTTTGCTTGGTCGCTATTTTTGAGTACAAATTTTGATTTGTCTAGCCCGTTTTCTGTTATAAAGGCATTAAAAATATCTTTATTTACCGAGATTAACTCAAAGTAGCACTCTATTTTTTCCTTACTATCTTTTAGTTCAGAGAGGCTTTTATTTGACAAAATGACATCAGCTCCGCTGGAGCGATCAATAAAAAAATAAGGCTTTAGATAGGTTTGTTCTTTAAAATTGAAATACTCGTATTGGGTAGCCGTAAAACCATCCGATAGACCCTTTTCGTATAAGGCGGCATTCTCATCCAAGCTCACAATCCATAAAAACTTAAATTTCGAACCCTTTAGCCACCCTTTTTCTTCAGCGTACATAAAAGGGGTAAAACCTATCCATGGATTTGTGGAGATACGAATCTCTTGGGCGCTATTTTTGCTTTGACAACCGCCGATTAGTAGAAGAAGGGCAAAAATGGCAGAAACAAAAAGACTCTTCATATATTAACGCACCTTTGTCTGCAAAATACTTTATAACAATAATAGCAAAAAAAGCTTAGTTTGATAAAATCTCAAAATGAAAAAATTGGTAGTTGTTGGCGGCTCAATTTATCTATATATAAACAAAATTACAACAAGGAGAAAACAGATATGACAAAAGAAGAATTTAAATCACTAACAGAAGATGTTAAAAAAACAGTCGGTTACAGAGAGCCAATAGGGTTTGGTATATGCCGTGTGGATAGGGGGCAACTCGATAAATCAAAAGCGCTTCAGGCCACTTTCCCGATAATCAACTGGAAAGAAAACTTTGGCTCGTTTGCCGTATTTGTAAAAGCGGCGCAAGATAGTGGGCAAACAATAGATTTTGGCGCAACGGAGGTTGTGGTTTCTGTAAATAAAGCGTTTGTAGCAAGTGCCTTTGCAAGTTTTGAGCCGTTTCTTGGCGAAGCGTTTGGTGAAGCACACAAAAATGTGCAAGTTATAATTACCCTTGCAAACCTAATCAAAAAAGGTAAATTTGATGACAGGGGGTATGAGTTTGTCGCAATATTTGACGATGCGCCGGTTAAAAACGTAGAGGCTGGATACCTAAAGCTTTATGCCCTCTCAACAGGCAAAGCGCCGCTTAGAAGTCTAAACTTGAATGGGATATTTGGAGCGCTTCATAACTGCGCATGGTCTAGCGGTAAACCGTATGAGCTTGACTACCTAAGAGCAAACGAAATAGAGCTAAAACTATCTGGGGAGTTTCCGCATATCGATTTTGTAGATAAATTCCCAAGATTTTTGCAACACATAATCCCTGCAGACAACACAAGGATACTTGATACAACAAAGGTAAGATTTGGCGCGCAACTGGGCGCTGGAACCACGATAATGCCTGGAGCAAGCTATGTCAACTTCAACGCTGGAACGCTTGGCAAATCAATGATAGAGGGTCGCGTGTCAAGCTCTGCCGTAGTAGGAGAGGGTAGCGATGTCGGCGGGGGCGGCTCAATCCTTGGGGTCTTAAGCGGCACCAACGGAAACCCAATTACAATAGGGGAAAACTGTCTGGTAGGGGCAAATGCCGTATGTGGTATACCTTTGGGGGATGGCTCTATTATCGATGCCGGTATAGCAATCCTTGAGGGGACAAAAATATCTGTACCGTTAGCAGAGCTAGAAAAAATCAAAGAGGCAAACGGAGGCGAAACACCAAAAGGCGAAATAAAAGGGGAAGAGTTCATCACAAAAGGGATGGATATCGGCGGCTTTAAGGGCGTTCACTTTAGGCAAAATAGTACAAATGGCAAGATAATGGCGTTTAGAAGCAAGAGAGAAATTAAGCTTAACGAAGCTTTGCATTAAAGGGGGAGGTACTGTGAAAAGTTTTATGGAGGCGATGGATTTTCGCCATGCTTGCAAGTTGTTTGATGACACCAAAAAAATTTCAAAAGAGGATTTTGAATTTATACTTGAGGCGGGACGCAAATCTCCGTCATCTTTTGGGCTGGAGCATTGGCATTTTTTGGTAATTACAAACGATGCTATCAAGGCGGCGCTAAGACCAGTATGTTGGGATCAACCGCAAGTTACTACTTGCTCGCATTTTGTAGTTTTGCTAGCCAAAAACGAAAGTTGGTTTAAAAAAGGGAGTCCTTATCTTGATGCGTCATTTAGTAGAAAAGCTGGGAATAATATTGAGATGCTAAAACGGATCGAAGCTGTATTTGAAAATTTTATAACAAACGAATTAAAACCTAGTGTTGACGACTGGTCAAAAATGCAAGTTTATTTAGCAAGCGCCAATATGATGACGGCTGCGGCGGTATTAAGTATTGATAGTTGCCCGATTGAAGGGTTTGGATATTCTTCGTTAGAAAAAGCTTTAAAAGAAAATGTAAAAGAGTTTGATAGCGAAAAATACAATATTGCATACGCGATAGCTTTTGGATATAGAGCCAAGGAGCAAACAAAACAACTTAGACTGCCGCTTAGCGAAATTACCACTTTTGTGGAGTAGGCAATTTGCCTATTCCCACTTTTTTTGAGCCTTATTCTCTTTGCGAAGTCTATAAAAAAACATAGATAAAAGTAGCGTTAGTTTTAAAAGCTCGTTAGCCTCTTTTATACTCGCATCTTCTCTTTCTAGTTTCTCTATTTTTTGAGTTGCATCTAGCACGGCTTCTTGCAAAAATTTCTCTTTAAAAGCCCTCTTTATCGCTCTTTGATCAGCGTAAGAGATTTCATAATCCTTAAAAACTATCGTAATAATCTCTTTTGCCCTCTCAGACACAAGAGAGCCTAGTTTATCTTTTGGTATACTCGATAGTTTGATTAAGCTATTTGATAATGCAGAAATCTTTTTAAGAAGCTCATCTTCGTTTTCGCAAGACTCCAACAACTCAAGAAATCTAACTATTTTATTGTGAAACTCAAAATAAAGGCTTACATGCCCCATCATTTCATCTTGTGAGGCAAATACTATGTCTTCGATAGCGAGCTCCACCATCTCTTGAGGTGTTTTGTGTGTTTTGTTGATTATAGAGCCCAGATGCAAAAAAAATTCGTCAAATATGTCAAAAAGCGGTGTTTTAGATTTAAAGTATTTGTCTGCTTTGGCAAGATAAGCAGGTGTGAGAGCTGATGTTTTAAGTATGTTTTTCACTTTATAATGCCTTGTGATTTTTGTGTCATTTTATCAAAAAAATAGTTTCGTTCACAAAAAAATCACACACGATGCGTATAATTTCGTCCAAGTATCGCAAGATACAAAATTTAAACAAGGATTTTACAATGAAAAAAGTAGTTGCTCTACTAATCGCTCTTGGTCTTACATCTGTTTTCGCTTCTGAAGCTAATGCTACTAAAGCTGAAAAAAACGCTACTAAAGCTGAAAAAAAAGTAAAAAAAGCTAAAAAAGAAGCTAATGCTACTAAAGCTAAAAAAGAAGCTAACGCTACTAAATAAGTGTTACAAAAGAGGCGCTTAAACGCAGCGCCTCGATTTTTCCTATTTGTTTTTGTTTAAACTTGTAATATATTCAGCCAAAGCTTCAATCTCTGCATCTGTATTTTTTAGTATTTCCGATTTCATTACTTGACCCATACCATGTTGGCTTCTTTTGCCGCTTCTATAATCTTTCAAGGCTTTTATTATCATATCTTTAGGTAAAGACGATATTTGCGCGGTTTTGCCTGCCACATGTTTTTCACCCTTTTCTCCGTGACATTGTTTGCAATATTTGTTAAATAAAGCCGCCCCATCGACAGGTTTTTCTGCTGCCATAGCAGCGCAAGATGCAAAAATAGATGCGATAGCTAATTATTTGATAGTTCTCATTGGGCACTCCTTTTGTAAAGATTTGATAAAGATTATAACCAAAACTTTTTTGCTTAGCAATATAATTTTTAGCGTAATAAAAATTCAGGTTGCTAAAAACTTCAGAAAACTTTTCTATTGTAGGGGTTTGTTAGAATACGATAAAAAGTTTGATGACCTTATCAATTTGCAATTTCAATCCCTATAGGGGTTTTTCGAAGCTGAGAAATCAGTAGTGCGAGGATGCGCCGCATTGAGTTTCAATCCCCATAGGGGTTCTTCGAAGCTAATGATAATTTTTCTGTAGCGGTTGAATCCCTAGTTTCAATCCCCATAGGGGTTCTTCGAAG
>JAVRLX010000011.1:0-7290 GCA_031960985.1 Campylobacterales bacterium
TCACCCAAAAAATAAGTAAGAAACTTATTTTTTGACGCTCTGTTTTTTATATTTTCTGCATCATTCATACTATACTCCTAATACCATTTTGATTGATTTAACCAGTTTGTCGTCGCTAAATGGCTTAACCATCCAACCCGTCACACCTATATCTTTCCCTCTTTGTTTCATGTCTGCGGAACTCTCCGTTGTTAGTATCAAAACAGGTTTTTGTTTGAACCTAGCGTCGGCTTTTACCGCCTGAGCCAAGTCAAGACCGTTCATCTGCGGCATATTTATATCGCTAATTAAAAGGTCAAAATCCTCAATCCCACTCTGCAGATTTGCCAAGAGCTCTGACGGATTTAGATAGGTCTTAAACTCTATCACACCGGCTCCTACCAAGTCTTCCACGGCCATCTGAGCCGTTGCAACTATAGTTTTTGAGTCATCCACCAATACAACTCTTTTAGCCATTCCCAACTCCTCACATTTTTAATATATTAGTTATCTTACTCAATTGTACTATATTTACAAATTAAAAAAGCAAAATTAGTCGCTCTTGAAAAATTCATATTTATTAGAATAGTTCAATTGCCAATCTATCCCTTACTGTTTACACTCTTATAATTTCTTGCTGATGACAAAAAGAGCGCCGTTACCGAAGGACCTATGATAAATCCCCAAAAACCAAATGCCGCAATTGCTGCCGCAATGGAAAAAAATAGTAAAAACTCGTTTATTTTATAATCGGAGTGTAACAGTTTTGTTACTTGCCCCAAAAGAAACAGCCGCAAGAAATTATCTATCAAAAAAGCCATCACAAACCAACTGTATATAGATATAATAAGCGCATTTAGTATATTACCCTTGATAAATTCCGACAGCGCAACAGGTATCCAAACAAGAGCCGTACCAAATATCGGCACTACAGACGCAAGAGCTGAAAAAAAACCGAGAAGCGGTGCGTTATAATCAAAAAACAGCATAAGCACAAAAAATGCGACGCCTTGCGCCAACATAATACCGACAAGCGTCAAAAACACGACCGAAATAGCGCTAACTATCTCTTTTGCCATAGACTCTTTTTCTTTGTCCTCCATAGGTAGTAGGGACTTTACGAAAAATAGAATATCTCTTTTAAACCAATGAAGCAAAAAGAAGAATATAACAATGATGGCAAGCTCAGCAAGCGACGAGGCGACACCTCGCAAAAAACTACCTACGCCAACAAAAACTGTCTTTGCCTTATCCATCAAAAACTCTTCGCTAAAAAGCATATTGATATATTCAATCGTTTTTATTTTTAGATAATCGCCAGGCAAATCGCTGTTTGTAACCAGCGTAAGCAATTTTTCATGTGTTTTTGAGAGACTTAATATATCATAATTTGCAATATCGCCTGCCACATACAAGGTAGCGTACCCAACCGGCACAAAAATAAGTGCCCCCAATACGAGAGTCAAAACAGATGCCGATATTAGCTCTTTGTTTTGCGAAATTATTTTGTACTTATGATGTTCAAGGACATTTTCAATTTTTTTTGCAAATACAAAAGTAGCCAGCACAAGAAGCGCCGCTACAATAAAAGGTTTTAGGAAAAAATAAAAAAGCCATAGAAATAGAGCGGCAGAAAATACAAACAGCCAAAATGAAAATTTCTCTTTACTCATTATTTGCTCATAAAATCACAAAACTCCTCACTCAAAGGTGCGCCAAGCGTTACTACTTTGACTTTTTCTCCAGCTTCAATGCGCTTAGCACCCTCTGTAGTCATAATAAAAGCATTACTTTCAACCATTGGACGAAGCATTCCAGAACTATAGGAGTTGTTTTTAAAAACTTCAAACTCTCCGTTTTTAAGAGAGCCCAGTATTAGATTTGCCCTTGATGGCTTAATATCAAAACCGCTTTTGTTGATGGCCTCCACATACCCTATATTGCAGGCTTTTGCACCGGTAAGTTTTGCAATAATAATGGAGCCAAACAGGTAAAAATTTGCTATAGCAGATATTGGATTGCCGGGGAGCGCAAGCACCGCCGTATCACCTAGATATCCAAACATTGTCGGTTTTCCCGGTTTTAGGGCTATTTTTTTAAATATTGGTGTTAGTCCACACTCCAAAAAGGCTTTTCCTACAAAATCAGCCTCTCCCATACTTATGCCACCAGTAGTTAATACAAGATCATACCCTTTTAAGGAACGAATAGCCTCCAGCGTCGCTTCATAGCTATCGCCGACAAGCTTGATATAATGAGGCTCACACCCTTTTTCTTTACAAAGCGACATTAACATAGAGGAGTTGGAGTTGTATATCTGATGAGCCGACGCCGCCTCCCAAGGTTCAGCTATCTCATCTCCACTTGATATAACCGCAACTTTCGGTTTTGCAAATACCTTTACCACAAAAATACCTTGACTAGCGAGACTTCCTATTGCCGCGGGGGTTAGCATATCCCCTTTTTGCAAAAGCAAATCGCCGAGCTTTGATTCTTCGCCCTCTTTTCTTATATTCATCCCTTTTTTAATATTTTGCGGCAAGCTTACGCCATCTTCATCCACGCCCAACGCATTTTCAAACGGCACCACCGCCTCTACGCTTGGCGGCACAGGAGCTCCAGTCATTATTTTGATACACTCTCCATCTCTTATGCTTATGCCGCTTATATCATCACCCGCTAGCACCCTCGCCACTATCTTTGACTTTTTACCTGCATCGCAAAGCCTTACGCCATATCCATCCATCGCCGAGTTATCAAACGCTGGAAGCGGCTTTTTGCACACTATATCCTCAGCCAATATCATTTTGTTTGCCTCAAATAAAGGAAGGCTGATAGTTTTCATAGTAGGCTTGGTTTGCGTGGTAGCCATGTTTATTGCATCCATAAAATCGATAAGACCGCTATTTTTCTCTTGCATTTTAGTTTTTCCTTTTTTTAATTTTATTATTGATGTTAGGCGCAAATGCGGGCAAAACAAGCAAAGCGGTGTTTGCTTAAAAGCCCGCAAAAGACCCCCCTAAGGTAATAAAACTCTTTTGATACGATTTTTTGCGTCAAGCACCTTCAAAAGATATCTTCGCCCCTGTTCACTTTGCATATTAAACATCAGCCGTCTAAGCACTTCGTCGGTGGGTAGCGCATTAATAATCTTTATTGCCTCCGTCTTGTCATCGTGAAAAGTTCGAAGCACCGCGCCGGCGCCGGTGTTGTAGGCCGCTATCGTGCAATACTCAAGCTTCTCTTTGTCCAATATATCTTTGAGATATTTTTTTTGAATTAAAGAGAGATAAGCGACCCCTAGTTTTGCATTTTCCTTTGGATTAAAAAGCGTTTTTGAGTCTGGCAAAACGGTTTTTTGGTATATACTTTCATATATATCTTTAACGGCTGTATCCATTTTTAGCTGCATCAGTCCAATAGCATTTGACGAACTAACTGCATTTGGGTTAAAGTTGCTCTCAACTTTTGCGATAGATAAAGCAAGGGCGCTATCTATACCCCACTCCACCGCAGCAGCCTCTACAATAGCCTCCATATCAACTGCAAGCGATGCGGCGTTATCTATTTTTTCCACTATCTTGTCCGTATCGAAAGGCTTATTTTGTATCAAAAATCCATTATCCCCAAAAAGAGCGCAAATTCCAAGTAGCAATAGGACAACTATTTTCACGCCGCATTACCGTTATTTTGGGTTGCTGCAATAGCAAAAAGCCTCTTTTCAAACTCATCTGAGACAGACATTTGCGTATCCACTAGCACACTCTCTTCTTTGCCAACTATTTCTAGCACAAGCTTGTTATTGCCTGGCAGACTTATTGCAAGCTCTTTGATTTTATCAATAAGCGAAGCGTCTTTGTCTATATCTATGGCTACCCTTACGCCCTTTAGTTTCACAGGTTCTGGCTCTTTTGGTTTTTCTTTTCGTATGTCTACTTTTTGTTTTTTGGCGTCATCTAATGAAAGTATCTTTCTAGGGGTTATTCTTGTAAACTGCTCCGTCTTTGTTATAGAAACCATAATGGCTATTGGCTCTTCAAGGTTCATCTCTTCAAGTTGTTTTACATGATCTTCAAATATCATCAGCTCCATCGAGCCATGCAGGTCCATAATGGTTAAAATAGAGAATTTGCGATTGTTTTTCTTGGATATTTTATGAACTATCCCCTCTACTTTACCGATAATCATAGTATTTGAGCCATCTGCTAGCTCGTCAAGTTCGCTTGATAAGGTATAGCTGATACCATCTAGCTTCTCTCTAAAGCTATCGAGTGGATGCCCTGAGACATAAAACCCTAGCGTCTCTTTTTCAAATTCTAATATCTCTTTTGTATCGTATTCTGGCATTTGAGATATGTTTAAATTAACTTTTGTTATCTCCTCATCATCGCCAAAAAGCGAACTTACGGCATCTTTCTTTGCCCTGCTAGCTTCATGTGCCGCCTCCACGAGATTTTCAACTTGCATCAAAAGCGCCCGCCTTGAGTATCCAAAGCTATCCATGGAACCAGATTTTATAAGGCTCTCAAGCACTTTTTTGTTGACTTTTTGACTATCTATCCGCCCTAGAAAGTCCGGTAAATCCACATACTCGGCTACTTTTCTTTGCTCTAAAATGCTCTCTAACGCCGCCTCTCCAACACCTTTAATTGCACCAAGCCCAAAGAGTATTGCCTCTTTTCCATCATCAGTGTGTGTTGGTCTAAAATCGATAGAACTTTTGGCGACGCTTGGCGGCAACAGCGCTATCCCCATTCGCTTTATCTCATCGATGTATTTGACTATTTTGTCGGTATTATCCATCTCGCTAGTAAGAAGCGCCGCCATAAACGCCGTTGGATAATGAGCCTTTAGATATGCTGTGCGATAGGTAATCATCGCATACGCGGCAGAGTGAGACTTATTAAAGCCGTATCCTGCAAATTTGAGAATAAGATCAAACAAATCTTCCGCTTTTTTGCTATCAAGCCCCTGCTTTGCCGCCCCTTCGGCAAAATTCGCTTTTTGTTCCTCGATATATTTGATATCTTTTTTACCCATACCCCTACGGACAAGGTCGGCTTGCCCAAGTGAGAAGCCGCCTATCTTTTGGACTATCTGCATAACCTGTTCTTGATAGACGATGACTCCGTATGTTGGCTCCAAAATCTCTTTGAGCTCGGCAAAACTATATTCAATAGCTTTTCGTCCATGCTTTCTTTCGATAAAATCATCAAGCATTCCAGATTCCATCGGTCCAGGGCGATAGAGGGCAAGGATTGCTATAATATCCTCAAATGTTGTTGGTTTTAGCCTTGTAACGAGGTTTTGCATACCGTCAGACTCTATCTGAAACAGTCCAATAGTCGCGCCGCTTTGTATTAGCTCAAAGACTTTTTTATCATCCATCGGCATAGCGTTAAAATCTATATCTACCCCGTAGCTCTCTTTTACGATTTTTACAGCATTATCTATTACCGTAAGAGTCTTAAGCCCAAGGAAGTCAAACTTGATAAGGTCCACATCCTCAAGGAATCTTCCGTCATATTGCGTCGCTATCGTCCCAACATTACTTTTAAAAAGCGGGGTTTTATGCCATAACTCTTCATTTGAAATAACAAGCCCTGCGGCGTGCGTGCCTGCATTTCGCTTTAGCCCCTCTAGTTTTACGGCAAATTCCCATACTTTTGCTATTCTTGGGTCTGCCTCTATAGCCTCTTTGATTTTTGGCTCTTGCTCGTAAGCCTCTTTGAGCGTAATACCTAACTTTTCAGGGATAAGTTTTGCTAATTTGTCGGCTTCGGCGTAAGGTATCCCCATAACCCTTGCAACATCGCGGATAACACCTTTTGCAAGGAGTGAGCCAAAGGTAATAACTTGCGCTACATTGAGCCTTCCGTACGAGCGCGCCACATATTCAATAACCTCTTCTCGTCTCTCTTGACAAAAATCGGTATCGATATCGGGCATCGACACCCTCTCAGGATTCAAAAATCTCTCAAATAGCAGATTATAGGGAAGTGGGTCAATATCTGTTATCCCAAGCGCATACGCTACAAGGCTACCAGCGGCGCTTCCACGACCAGGTCCCACTGGAATACCGTTTTCTTTGGCGTATCTAATATAATCCCAAACGATGAGCATATAGCCCGGAAATTTCATCTGATTGATAACCTCTATCTCTCTTTCCAACCTAGCCTTATACTCATCATGCTTAGCAGGGTCTACAAACTCTAATCTCTTAGCAAGCCCCTCTCTTGATTTAAAAGCAAAAAGTTCGTCATCGCTTGCAAAAGGCTCGCCTGTCTGCGGGTTTGTCCACTCTTTGGTAAATTTGAAATTCGGAGGCGTAGGAGAGCCTAGCTTAATATCAAGAGCACACTTGTCCACTATCTCTTGAGTATTAATCAGAGCTTCTGGGATATCTGCATATATCCGCTCCATCTCCTCAGCCGATTTTACAAAAAACTCGTGCACCGAGTGTTTCATCCTCTTTGGGTCATCCAAAGTCGTCTGTTGGGCAATACACATAAACGCCTCATGCGCCTCAGAGTCATCTGGCTCTGTGTAGTGGGTATCGTTTGTGGCTATAAGTTTAATCCCAGTTTCCAAAGAGAGTCTAATTGTATCCTCATCGATAAAATGTTGCTCCTCAATACCGTGTCGCATAATTTCAAGATAAAAGTCATCTCCAAAAATCTCACGGTACTCAAGGGCGACCCTTTTGGCCTCCTCATAGCCGCCTGGTGTGAAGTGTTTAAAATTTCGCTTTGTGTTTACATTTAGATGCCTAGCCACCTCTCCTGCTAGGCAAGCGCTAGTGCAGATTAGCCCCTCTGAGCGCTCTTTTAGAAGTTTTTTGTTTACCCTTGGAGAGTAATAAAACCCATCGAGATATGCTTTTGAGGCAAGTATCATAAGATTTTTGTACCCTATTTCGTTTTTTGCAAGAAGGCAAGCGTGGAAACTTTGCACATTTTTATCGTCGATATTTTCGCCGTTGTGGATATATGCCTCAAGCCCAATGATTGGTTTAATACCCGCTTTTTTGAGTGTTTTATAAAAGTGAATAGCGCCAAACATTACACCGTGATCGGTTATAGCGCAAGCGGTAAATCCAAGATCTGCCAGCTTTTTGGCAAGAGCTTCTACTTTATTCGCCCCATCAAGAAGCGAATACTCGGTATGCAGATGCAGATGGGTAAAGGGTAAGCCGCTCAAATTAAAGCCTTTTTTCTTGGGTCTATTACTACAAAAATTATACCCAAAAAAAGCGAAACACTACCCTAGAGATACTCCATCTCTTCTTTCACATCGACCATAAAATCCTTT
>JAVRLX010000011.1:7390-39048 GCA_031960985.1 Campylobacterales bacterium
GCTAGCCGACAATCTCAATAATCCATCAAGTATGTATAATAACAAAGAGGTAAGCGACATGTTTGGCGACATTACAAAAGATTTTAAAGAGATAGAAGAAAATCTCAAAAAAGAGATAGAAAAACCGCTAACAAGTACACCACAGATAGAAAAACCGACACAAACAGAGGAAATAAAAAAAGATGCTTGAAGATCTAAAACCGCATATTGCCGAGCTTAGAGATAGGCTTATTAAATGCGTAGTAGTGGTTGGAGTCGCATTTTTTGCCTGTTTTGCATTCTGGGAGCCTATCATGGCATGGGTAACGATGCCGCTTAAAGAGGCGATACCTGCCGGAGGGCAAGTAGTTGCCGTAAAAATGGGTGAGCAGTTTTTTACCGCTGTTAGCGTCTCCTTTTTTGCCTCGCTTATAATCTCCTTGCCGGTTATTTTTTATCAGATATGGATGTTTTTGGCGCCGGGTCTATATGAGCATGAGAAAAGATATATTTTGCCTTTTGTGGCTGGGGCTACCGGAATGTTTATCGCTGGAGCGCTGTTTGCCTACTACTTCGTATTTCCGGTCGGCTTTAAATTTTTAGTCAATTTTGGCGGTGGACAAACAACCGCTATGATTAGTATTGCCGAATATCTTAGTTTCTTTTTAAAGCTTATGTTTGGCTTTGGACTTGCCTTTGAGCTTCCAGTCATAGCGGCATTGCTTGCATTTTTCGGACTTGTAGATGATAGACAGATGAAAGCGTCGTTTCGTTACGCAATAGTATTTATCTTTATCGTTGCAGCCATTCTTACCCCGCCAGATGTAATGAGCCAATTGATGATGGCTTTGCCGATGATACTTTTATACGGCGCCGCCATAGTCATTGTAAAAATGATTAACCCCGCCCCAAAAGAGGAAACCGACGCTGCTTGACCCAACCCTTACGGCATCTTATGATTATGAGCTTGAGCCTAGTCGCATAGCCGCCTATCCGGCAAATCCAAAAAGCTCCGCCAAAATGCTAGTAGTCGATAGGTCAAGCGGCACGCTAACGCACTCAAGCATCTCACAAATAGATGAATTTTTACCCAAAAACACCCCCATTATTATCAACAATACCAAAGTCATAAAAGCAAGAATATTTGGGCGCAAAAAAAGCGGCGGCAAGGTTGAGTGTGTCGTTATAAAACCGCTTGCAAACGGCTCTTTTTTGACTCTAATCAGGGGCAAAGTAAAAGTAGGCGATAAGCTATTTTTTGATGAAGGGGTAACTTTGGAGGTCAAAACGCTGCTTGATGACGGAGCTAGAGAGGTTGAGTTTTTTGATGGAGAGACAAAACTTGATCTTTATACCCTCGTAGAAAAACTCGAAACAATAGGGCATGTTCCGCTTCCCCCTTATATTCACAGAGAGGATGAAAAAAACGACGAAACCGACTATCAAAGCCGTTTTGCCAGCACACCCGGAAGCGTAGCCGCCCCTACCGCCTCTTTGCATTTTGACGAGGAGCTTCTTTGTCGCCTTAGACAAAACCATGAATTTTATGAACTTACACTTCATGTTGGACTTGGCACATTCAAATCGGTAGAAGTCGAAACGATAGATGCGCACAAGATGCACTCTGAATACTTTAAAATTCCACAAAGAACCGCCGAGCTTTTAAACAGCGACGCAAAACTACTCTGTATTGGCACGACCGCCGCTAGAACGGTAGAGTTTTATCACAGAACAAAGTTAAAAGAGGGGGAGTGCGATATTTTTATCAATTTGCAAAACCCGCCCCAAAGAGTGGATATGCTCCTAACCAATTTTCATCTTCCAAAATCGACGCTTATTATGCTTGTGTCATCATTTTTGGGACTTGAAAAAACACTTGAGATATACGAAGAGGCCAAAAATAAAAACTATCGCTTTTTTAGCTACGGCGATGCGATGTTAATAATTTAATCCGCCCTAAATTCTCTCCATCTTCTCAAAATCACAAGAGCAGATAGACTATCTAGCCTACCGTCTTTTCGTTTTGTCAGCCCCCCACCAACCTCTTCAAGCGCCTCTTTTGAGCTGCCAAACTCATCCACATATATTATCTCTCCACGAAAAGAGAGCAAAGAGACAAAATGCTTTATCCGCCGCTCCATCTCCGCTTCACCTCTTCCGCCCTTTGGAAGACCGACTATCAGCTTGGAAGCGTTTTTTGCTTTTAGCATTTCTTTGACCTCATTTGCCGCCTGCTCTCTATTTTTTCGCATAATCGGCTCGCTAGCTACAGCAATACCAGCTACCAAAGTCGCCACACCTATCCTTTTAAGTCCAACATCAATCGCTACTACGCTCAATAGTTTGCCTTTTTGTGCTAAATTTACGCAATATTATCATAATTTGATAAGAGCAATTATAAAAAATTCCACAGAGGTAATAATCGAACATTAACGCTAAAAATAGTTTTGAATTACCATAGGTTTTAGAGCGTAAATCCAAACTCCGCTTTGTATTTAGCGTAAAAAATAGATAGCTTTTCTTCTTTGATTTTTTCAAAAAGCTTATCGCATTTTTCAGAGCTTGCAAGCATAATGATTTCTATTGGCTGATCGGAGAGTTCAAAAAAATTTGCTGAGTGTATAGTTTTATCTCTCCCATACCCCTCCGATGCGTTTATAACAGTAACACCCTCAATCCCAAGCTCTTTTGCCTCTTTGATAAGCCATTCATACACTGGGACGCTATGATGTTTTCTACCTCTAAGCGTCGAAAAAATTATTCTAAACCCCTCCATAATACCTCTTTATCTAAAAAATGTTGTAGTGATAAATCCAAAACTAAAGATGCCAAAAATCGTCATAAGAATCGAGCCGCCCACATGAGCTAAGAGCCCAAGCGCTAACATTTCAAATTTTCCCTCCTCAATAAGCGTCGTCATCTCTGCCGAAAAAGTAGAAAAAGTGGTAAGAGCTCCTAAAAATCCGGTAATTATAAATAACCGCCATTCAGGACTAATTGAGCCGTTTTGCGCAAAAAAAGCAACAAAAAATCCTATCATATAGCCGCCTAGTAGATTTGCTGTGAGTGTGCCAATGGGAATAGCCGGAAATAAAGAGTTTAGCTTTAAGCCCAAAAACCATCGAAGTAGCGCCCCAATAGAAGCTCCAACTGAAATTGCAAAAATAGTCTTTATCACATCAAACCTCTATGTAATCCAAGTCTTTATGAAATGTCTCTTCAAGCCTCCATAAGGCTATAAAACCTATTGCAAATACGACTCCTCCGACAATAAACGCCGCAAACACCACTCCACCGTAAGGCTTAAAAGCCAAAAAGGCTAGACTCATCGGCACGACCATTCCCCGCACAAAGTTTGGCACGGTGGATGCTACCGTAGAGCGGATATTCGTGCCAAACTGCTCCGCCGCAACGGTAATAAACAAAGCCCAATAGCCGCAAGCTACGCCTATAGCAAAGCAGAGCGCATAGAATAGTTCGGCGCTGGCGTGAGAGATACTAAGATATATAAGCGAAAGAACAAGTGCGGCGCCCATAAAAACAAACATAATTTTTCGTCTGCTCTGCGCTTTTTGGCTCATATACCCGCTCGCAAAGTCGCCTATTGTAAGACCAATATAGCAAAGCATTACGGCATCTCCTGCATTGATATTGCCCTCAATGCCAAGTTCTTTTGCAAATTCAGGAGAGAAGAGGATGAGGATGCCTACACAAAACCAGAGCGGCAAGCCAATTAGAATTGATTTTAGATATTTGATAAAAAGTGTTTTTTTGGTGAATAAGTTAAAAAAAGCGCCCCGTTTGACGCTGGAGTTTTTGAGAGTTTTGAACATTTCAGATTCCATAAGCTGGGCGCGCATCAAAAGTAATGCAAATCCTAAAATCCCGCCTATAATATAAGCTGTGCGCCAATCGAAACTTTGAGCTATAAAGTTGGCGGCGATAGCTCCAGTGACTCCGACCGAAGCTATTATCATTGTGCCATACCCACGAATCGCCTTTGGGAGTAGTTCTGAAACTAGCGTAACGCCGGCTCCAAGTTCTCCGGCTAGGCCAATACCAGCAATAAATCTAAGAGCCATATAGCTATTTACATCTTGCACAAAGCCGTTTAGAAAATTTGCTGTGGAGTAAAGGATAATGGAGCCTAAAAGCACAGACATTCTCCCTTTTTTATCCCCAAGAACACCCCAGAGTATGCCGCCTAGAAGCATTCCAGCCATTTGCATATTGAGTATCTGCGCTCCAATATCTGTTATCTCAGCGCTAGATAAACCAAGCTCTTTTAGGCTAGGCACCCTAACTATCCCAAAAAGTATCAAATCGTAAATATCCACGAAATAGCCGAGCGCCGCAACTATTACGGGCATAGAAAAAAGTAGTCTGAAATTGCTTTTATTGTTTGTCATTAAATTATGGTTCCATATGAAAGATTTTGTTACATTTTAGCAAAAACTTGGCTCAACATTTGCTTTTATTTCTTGAAAGTAGCTAAAATAAAGGCTATCTTTTCCGATTTACACCAAATTTTAGTTCGAAGGTGTCTTAATGCTTAAAAAAACTTTCTTAACCGCCGCCTGCCTCGCTTCATTTTGTTTTGCCGACAATTTTTTGATAGGTAGTTCACAAGGCGATATATCAAGGGGTAATGCGCTTGAGAGCGCAGAGCGCTCACCCGCGCAGCAAGAGAGATTACCGCAAAGAGTGGTCATAGAAGATGTAAATCCATCTAGCGAGCTAGGACAGCTAATAAGCGTTATGCTCAAAAATGAGCAGAAAAAAGCGATGGCGCTTACAGCCCCAAAGCCAAAACCGATTGTAAAAAAGAAACCGGTTAAAAAGAAGGTAGTTAAAAAGAAACCGATAGCTAAAAAATCGGTAGCCGCAAAAAATCCTCATATAGAGATAAAGAGCGAAGAAGCCTCAAAGGTTAACGAAACCGAAAAAAAAGAGGCTGAACACAATGAAAATAACTCGAGCTTGAAAAAAATTTCAAGCTCCAATGTCTGTGACTAATCACTCTCTTTTAAAAGCTTCAAATCTCTTTTTTTAAATGCCATCACACTTACAAACACCATTACAGCCAATGTTATATACACAAAACTAGGCACCGGTACTGGATCGCCTTGCGCATACGAGTGAAGCCCAGATAGATAAAAGTTGACGCCAAAGTATGTCATGACGATTGACGAGAAAGCAAACATAGACAGTACGGATAAGCCGTATATTGAGCCTAGTTTTGGAATATATTTGGAGTGTACAACTATTGTGTAGATGAGTATCGATACAAGCGCCCAAGTCTCCTTTGGATCCCATCCCCAATATCTACCCCAGCTCTCATTTGCCCATACTCCGCCCAAAAAGTTTCCGAAAGTTAGCATAAAGAGTCCGACGATTAGCGTCATTTCATTAATAACAGCCAGCTCCCTTATTTTTTTATCAACCAGAGGTTTTGATTCACTTCTAAGGCTAAATAGTATGAGACTTACAAAGCCTATAAGGGCTCCCAGACCCAAAAAGCCATAGCTTGCTGTAATCATTGATACGTGAATTGTAAGCCAATATGATTTTAGCACCGGAACGATGTTTGTAATTTGCGGATCCATCCAGCTTAGATGTGCGACAAACAGTACCACTCCCGCAAGAATCGCCGTAAGAGCTAGCGTAATAGATGATTTTTTGGTAAACAAAAGCCCCGCAAGTACGGCAGCCCACGCTATATAAGTCATTGATTCGTATCCGTCAGACCACGGCGCATGTCCTGATATATACCATCTTGCCGCCAAATTTAGCGTATGAGCGACAAAAGCGCCGCCCAAAATCACTAACGATAGCTTTTTAATTATCAAAACAGCTTTTGAATTGTTAGATAGGGTCGCAAACTCTGCAACAAGTAACGCCGCCCCAATAAGCAAGTACACAAAAATAAGATTTTTAAAAATATTTAGCTTGTTATAAAGAAGCTCTGTCTCTATTTTTGTTTGGCTTGGCATTACGCTTGCGCCATATTTTTCTTGCATTGCTTTTATTTTTGCTATTTCAGAGATTGCCGCCGCCACTTTAGATTGGTCTTTTGCGGCCAATGAGGCATTATTAAAAAGCGCGCTAAGGATATCTCTTATTGCGGTTGAATTATTGGCGTCTAATTCCATAACGGCAGACGCAGGGTCTAGCCAGACATTGTTTGCATCATTTGGCTTTGGAAATATACGAAGCAGTTTGCCGCTATAGACCATATAGCAGATATTTAGCCTCTCATCTAGCTTTAGTATCTCTTTATCTAGTGTGCCTCTATCCGATGGTTTTTTACGGTTTGCATCATCTACATACATACCAAGCTTGTATCCTCCGCCTTGAGCGCCAGTTGTATCGAAAAAGTCGATAAAAGCAGCTTTTTTGTCATTTTCTGAGAGTCCAAGCAACTTTTTTATCTCTGGGTGCGTTACTTTTATCATTTTGATTAACTGCCAGCTTTTAGGCTCCAAAAGCATCGCAAACATCACCTCATCCGCGCTCATTCCGTCAAATTCACTTGCTCCGGTTACTTTGTCTAACACATCAATAGATAGCGTATTTATTGGTTTTATTCTCCCTTGCGCATCTTGAACGAGCAGCTTACCAAACTCTTTTGCAATAGCTGGATTGACCGATTTTGCCGTTGCTAGCACATTTTCTGCTACTTTTTCATCCGCCGCATAAAGAGTTGGCGCAAGAAAGGCAAAAAATAACACAAGAATTGCAGCAGCTTTTTGAATTTCTAGCGTTTTGTTTAGTTTTCTAAATCTTGAGTTTTTATCTACTAATAACCACCCCATACCAATAGCCATTAGGATATAGCCTAGATATGTCGGCAACTTGCCAGGGTCCTTTGAGACCGAGAGTATCGTCCCTTTTTCGTCCGCATCGTATGAGGATTGGAAAAATCTAAAGCCGCTTGCATCCAAAGTATGATTCATATAAATCCTATAATCAAAGCTTTTATTGTCTTGCATAACCGTCACATTGCTCTCATATGAGGATGGACTCATGGAGCCTGGATAGCGGGCAAGCACAAAGTCGTTTAGCCGAAGAGAGAGCGGGAGAGTCATCAGTTTTGAGCCATACGATACGCTAATATTGGCATCTTCAAAAGAGGCTACGGTTTCTACGCCTAGAGCCTGTGGTTGCCCCATTACCGTAATTGTTTTTGTCTCTTTATCGCTTGAGACGTCAAATATCAAAGCGCTGTCAAAGCTTTGACCTTTCATTTTTGATGGAGCAGAGGCTAATTTTACCGCTCCAGAAATAGTTGTATATCTAGGCACAAAGCTTATTCCATCTATGTTAAAAAGCCTCCCTTTTTCAAGCTCATTTATCTCGTTTTTGGCGTATTTGCCCGTCTGCCTATCCGCCATTGTCATATACTCCACATCTTTGTTGGAGATAAAATATATTTTTGAATCTTTAACAAAAAATTTAACAAAAGGCTCATTTCCTTCTATAATTTGCCCATTTTCGGCTATCTCAAACTTTATTCCATCCGCCATAACCGGTTTGTTTAGCTCAAGAAGTTTTTGCGACGGAGCCACCCCTTCCGCCGCCACAACCAAAGAGATCATAGGCTTGCCGCCTTTTATCTCTTCTATTTGCTTTATCGCATTTGGAATTATCTCTTTTAGTTTTAATTTGTATGTTTTACCCCCATTTGCTATTTCGACGGCAAAATCAGGTTTTGTGTTTTTGGCAAACAACACCTTTTTTTCTAGCGTAGCATTGGAGTCCTTGGAAGCGGCGACAACCTTTATATACGCATCAGTTGAAATAATTTGATTTGTCGTCTCCCCCTCTCTTATGTGCATTATTCCCTCATATCCGAAATATCTAGTCAAACCTGCGCCAATAAGTATGACAATAAACGAAAAATGCATCAAAAAGCTACCTATTTTTTCTTTTCTATAAAGCTTTTGCTTAATGATATTGGCGCTAAGACCAATAGCCAAAAGCGCCATTAGCGCTTCAAACCATTTTGCGTTATATACTAGAGCTTTTGCGGTCTCGGAGCCAAAGTCATTTTCTATAAAAGTAGCCACTCCTGCGGCAACAGCAAAGATAAGTAGCAGTACGGCGTTAAACGCCATCGATGAGATAAAATTGAAAAACTTAGACATTTATATTCCCACGGTTTTTATTTTTTTCTTGAAATTGTACTAAAAAAGTCTTGTTTAAAGATTTATTTTAATTCACCCCAGTTTCTACCGTAATTGATAGAGGTTTTGAGCGGTACTTTTAGTTGTACTACCGATTCCATTATGTCGGCAAATTTTTTGGCTAGCTCGCTAGCCTCTTTTTCGTCCGTCTCAAATATTAGCTCATCGTGAATTTGGAGTATCATTTTTGCATTTAGCCCCTCGTTATCTACTATTTTTTTGATACGAAGCATCGCAAGTTTAATAATATCTGCCGCAGAGCCTTGAAATACTGTATTTACAGCCTCTCTAAGATACATAGCCTCATCTCTAGCCCCAACATTACGAAACTCGAAAAAACGCTTTCTACCCATCATCGTCTCTACAAAGCCTCTCTCTTTTGCCCTCGCCTTGATGCTCTCCAAAAAGTTTTTAACAGTCGGGAAAGAGGCAAAATAGCTATCTATCAACTCTTTTGCCTCCTTTGTGCCAATAGATAGGCTATCTGCAAGCTTTTGACTCCCCATACCGTAAAGAAGCCCAAAATTTATCGTTTTGGCTTTGTTTCTATTTTCTTTTGCAGCTTCGCTTCCAAATATCTTTTGCGCCGTCTCAAGGTGTATGTCTCTTCCTTGCAAAAATGCGTTAACAAGCGTTTCATCCTCGCTAAAGTGCGCCAAGAGTCTTAGCTCTATCTGTGAATAGTCTAGTCCTACAAATATTTTTCCGCTTGTCGGTACAAATGCATACCGTATCTGCCTGCCTGATTCGGTTTTTGTCGGGATGTTTTGGAGATTTGGGTTTTTACTGGAGAGTCTACCAGTGGCTGTTCCGGTCTGTAAAAAGCTTGTAAATATTTTGCTTTGCGGATTTTTTGCAGACAACTCAAGTAGCGGCTCTATGTATGTGCTTTTTAGCTTAAATAGCTCTCGATAATTCAGTATTTTTTCGATAACTGGATGAGCATCTATCATTTTTTGCAAGCTTCTTTCATCCGTACTAAGTCCGGTTTTGGTTTTTTTGACAGATTTTAGCCCAAGCCTCTCAAATAGTATGTCAGAGAGCTGTTTTGTGGAGTTAATATTAAATTCGTATCCGGTAAGGGCAAAAATCTCTTTTTTAATAGCCTCTATCTCACCCTCGTTTTTGATAAGCAACTCTTTTAGCTTCTCTCTATCTACCGTTATTCCCTCTTTTTCCATCTCAAGAAGTAAGCGCATAAACGGCATCTCTATCTCAAAAAACTCTTTATATATAATGGGTTCTTTTGTTTGAAGCTTTTGCGATAAGGCGGCAAAGAGTCTTAGCGTAAATACGGCGTCTTCTGCCGCGTAAGTGGCGGCGTCCTCCACCGTTACTTTTGAAAAATCCTCTCCATTTTTTACCGTCTCTTTGAACTTTATCATCTTATGCCCAAACATCTTATCCGCCATAGCGTCTAATCCAACAGCCGTCTCTGGATTGTCTAGCCACGCAAGAATCATCGTATCGGCGTAAACAGGAATATTTTGTTCACCCAAAAACCGCTCTACAACGGCAATATCAAATTTTAGATTGTGCCCCACTATTTGCCTTAAAAAAAGCTCTTTTATCGCTTTTTTTGCCGCTTCTTTGCTAATTTGTTTGGGCGCACCCAGATATGCGTGCGCAATAGGCGCATAAAACCCCTCAGCCTCATTCCATGAAAACGAAAAACCTACAAGATTCGCCTCTTTTGTATCCAATGAATCTGTTTCTGTATCGAATGCGATTAGCGCATCTATTGGAATTTGAGACACTATAGAAAGTAGCTCCTCGTCTGTGTTTACAAGAACTGCTTTAAATTCATTTGATACTCTCTTTGGTTCTGCTGTTTTTGGCGTAGGCGCATAATTAAAGGCGCCCTCTTTTTGAAGCAGATGTTTTATATCAAGAGAGAGCATCTCATCTTTTATTTTCGTCAAATCTATTGATGGCGGCAGAATACATAAGTCGTAATCGATTGAGTCTATAATGGTATCGTTGAGCGTAACAAGCTTTTTACTCATGAAAGCGTTTTCTTTACCGGCCTCCAAAAGCTCCCTTGTCCGTCCTTTGATATTTTCGATATTTTCATATAAATTTTCTATTGTTTTGTACTCGTTTATCAGCTTTGCAGCCGTTTTGGGACCTATACCTTTAACACCAGGCACATTATCAACACTATCTCCTATAAGCGCTTGAAAATCGATAAAAAGCGATGGATGTACCCCAAATTTTGCAATGCATCCCGCTTCATCTACAATAACTTTTTTAGATGGATCCCATACAACAATTTGCCCATCTTTTATGAGTTGGTAAAGGTCTTTATCGTGACTTACAATTCTTACATTTAGACCATCTTTTATTGCAAGGCGGCAAATGGAGGCTATGATATCGTCTGCTTCAAAGCCATCAATTGAGATTGTCTTTAAGCCAAGTTTTTCAATCCACTCTATTGCAATCGGAAGTTGAGCTTTAAAATCCTCAGGTGCGTCTGGACGGTTGCCTTTATAATTATCATAAATATCCTCTCGAAACCCTTTTGTTTTGCTCTCTAAGCAAAATACTACAAAATCTGCTTCATGCTCTTTTGAGATTTTGGATAGAAAATTTAAAAAGCCAGTTAAAAGTCCTGTTGGAAATCCATTTTTGCTTTTAAGTGGTGGCATAGCAAAGTAGCTACGGAAAAAAAATCCAAATGTATCGATGAGAGCTATTGTTTTTGGCATCTTATTTATCTTTTTAGTAGTTTTTGATTAGACATATTATAATACACTTAAGTTTTTATAGGTAGTTAGGATTGAAGGGTAGTTATAAATTTCAGGTAAGCTCAAAGTGTATAGATATCCAAATATTTGATAACAAAAACATAGTTACAGCTTCAAATGATGGGGCTATTAAGATAATTAAGGAGTCTCAAAGTAAAAGCTACCGAATTCAAAATATATCGGGACAAAAACAAGGGGCTTTTAGAAGCTTTGAGAGAGATGGTGTGGTATTGTTTGCTTTTTTATCTGATGAGGGAAGCAAGCTTATAATATATGATTTTGACAACAAAACGCAAATCGCCTCTTATGTTAGCGACAGTCCAATTATAATGCTAGAGGTTGATTATAGCGGAGAGTTGATACTTTTTTATACATCCGACTTCAAGCTAAATTTCTTTAATGTTGGTGGAAAAAAGGTGACAAGCTCGATATATATAGACAAAGATTTTATCCCCTCCAAAATAGTATTTAACTATGATTTAAGCAAAGTAGCTCTTTTATCAGAATCTGGACAGGGGTATGTATGCTCGCCGATGCTACTGAAGTTAATGGGGACATTTGTAGCTGCTGGACAAGGTGTGTGTTTTAATGGTTTTTTGGATGAAAAAAACTTTGTATCTGTATCTAAAGATGGAAAAATAACCGCGATAGATACTGATACGATGAAATCTTCTAGGCGCAACATCTACTTTCCAGCTTTTTGTAAAAAAGGATTTTTTCTAAAAGATAACACTGTTTTTTTGGGGATATTTAGAGATAGTAGCTTTGGTATATTCCAAAATGAGAAAAATATCTCTTCTGGTAAACTTGATGGAGTTGCAGAACCGCAATTAGCGAGATTTGATGAAAAAAATCTACTGCTTGTAGTTGAGGATTTAAAGGGAGGGGTGTCAATATTTGATATTGGGGCCGCTTTTATAGCATTTCGCTCTCTATTTTTAAATAAAGATTTTCAGGGTTGCTATAAGCTTTTAGCCGAAAATGAACTTTTGGCGCTAACAGATGCTCCAAAAATGCTCGAAGATGCTTTTTCTTTACTTGTTTCAAGTGCGCTTAAAATGGCTGAAGCAGAAAGGTACGATGAGGCTATCAATCAATTAGCCCCTTTTGCAAAGGTTGTGCAAAAGAAAAGCGAACTAAAAGAGATTGTTGAGTCAATAGAGACAATGCGCTCTTTTATTGAGTTTATTAAAGCCAAAAAATATGCAAATGCATACAATCTATCAGATAGATACCGCTTCTTAAAGCTTACCGGATATTACAAGATGATGGAAGATGAGTGGCAAACTGTAGTAGAAAAAGCAAAAAATCTTGCTATTATGGGTAGGCTTGAGGAGGCAAAAGAGTGTTTTGCCCCATTTAGAGGGGTTGCATCTAAAACTGAGCTAATCAAACAGTTGCTAGCTGAGAGGGAGACTATTAATTTGTTTGTCAAAAAATTAGCCTCTAAAGATTTTAAAGCCGCTTTTGAGCTTGCAAATCTCCACCCGTTTTTAAAAGAGATTAAAGAGTTTAAAAGTCTTAAGGAGCTCGGCGAAAAAGGGATTCAAAAAGTGCGCCTTTTATTAAAAGATGGAGAGCTGCACAAAGCTATAGAGACTATTAATACCCTTAAGGCTATCCCTTTGTTTAGAGCGCAAGCAGAGAGTTTGGAGCGTCAAGCAGAGATTTATCACAAATACCATGGATATAAAAAAGCTGGAGATAAAACAAAAGTTAAAATACTTGAAAAAAAATACCCATATCTAATCGAAACCCCCGCTTAATTTAGCTGTAATCATTTTGTAACACCCCTTAACTACAATCAGCCCGCAAAAAAATTCTAACTACAAAAGGGCTAAAATGAAACTAAGAGTATCTCTTGTTGCTTTGGCAACTCTTGCATCTGTAGCTTCAGCTGGCGGTCTTACGCTATATGAAGATATCACAACAAAACAAATTTTTACCGAGCCTGGTGAAAATAGACAAAAAATAGGGACATTTGTGCAAGAAAACAATGTTGCTGAGTTAATGGGTAAAGAGGTTAAAAGCGTTTCTATATCAAGTGGCGCGGCTAAAATTGAAATACATGGCACACATTACTTAGGCTTTACAAGCAATAGTTATAGCGCAGATAATGCTAATAGTGGTGGCGGTAGCTCATCTGCCGGCTTTGAGATGAGGAGAAACTACCTCGATTTTAAAGCGCATTTTGCGGATAGCAAAGATTATGTAAGACTTACGCTCGATGCTACAAAAGAGTTAGAAAGCTCTACTGCAGCAGCAAATCCAAAAATCAAGTACGCTTATTTGTATCTTGATAATATCTTGCCTTACACTGGCGTCGAGATAGGTTCTGTGCATAGACCTTGGATAGACTATGAAGAAAACAATGGTTGGTATTTTAGATCTATCAACAAAGTTATTTTGGAAGACAAATTTGCCACTATAGCTACAACTTCATGGGGGAAAGCTCCAGATTACAAAATACCTGGACTTTTATCGTCTGCAGATTTAGGTGTTGACTTTAAAGTTAAAACGCCATATGTATCAAGTGAGTTTGGCGTATTTAACGGACAAAGCTATGATGGTACTTCAAATAACAACCAAACAAACGATACAAGACTTTCATATGAAGGAAGAATTACTGCGCACCTATTTGGAAATGGCGACAAAAGCGTAAACAAATGGAAAGATGAGTATGCAAATATATCTATTGCTGGCATTCAAAATAATAATGCAGGTGTGACTTCTAATCCAGGCGATACAGGTAACTATAAAAGAGAAGGTTACTGGGTTCATGCGGTTTACAACCAACCAATGTTTCTTATAGCGGCTCAATATAATTACATTGAGGATAAATACTATAATTCGACTGGCGCTGCGCAACAAACTACAGCTACTAGCGATAAAAAATACGAAATGTACTCAATCAATGGCGAGCTTAGACCATTTAACAAGTGGACAATTCTTGGAAGATATGATCACTTGAAATTTAAACAATCAAATCTAACAGGCGCTAAAGATACTAGCATTAATGGCAAGGATGCAGGTGATGCCGACCAATATATCTATGGTGTGGCATATGACTACAGCAAAAATGTAACATTTATTGCAAGTGGTAAAACAGTTGACAATAAAAATAGCAATGCAGCTTATGCCAATAAAACTGTCGGCGACCAAGCTGATAAACAAACATATATGCTAACTGCCGAAGTTAAATGGTAATCTAAACACCCCTAAGTACACGCAACTCTCCTAATACGCACACTCCTTGTTTTAAGGCGGGGCTTTGCCCCGTCACTATAAGCTTCAAAAGCCCTTTTTTGTTAGAATTAGCAAAAAACTTTATAAGGCTACAAATGTACTTTACTGAAACTAGAGGTAATGACGGTAACAAACCAAAAGAGGTCACTTTTTCGTACGCACTTTTAAATCCATCTGCAAGTTTTGGCGGTCTATACTCCCCGCTTCATCTACCAACTATCGATGCGCAGTTTTTGTTAGATGCAAAAGATATGAGCTATAAAGAGCTTGCATACACAATTTTTAAGATTTTTGATATGGATATTGAGGATGCCTCTCTCAAAAAAGCGCTTGATAGATACGATAGCTTTGATAGCGCCGATAGCGCGCCACTTTCAAAAATAGAGGATGATTTGTTTGTGTGTGAACTCTATCACGGCCCTACAAGGGCGTTTAAAGATATGGCTCTTCAACCGTTTGGTTCAATATTTGCCGACCTCGCAAAGAGACAAAATCAAAAATATTTAGTCATGACTGCAACAAGCGGCGATACGGGACCTGCGGCGCTAAAGACTTTTGAGGGGGCCGAAAATGTAAAAGTGGTTTGCCTCTATCCAGAGGGGGGTACAAGTGATATACAAAAATATCAAATGCTATCTCTAAACAAAAATAACCTCAAAGTCATAGGAATTGATGGTACATTTGACGATGCTCAAAGCGCTTTAAAAAAACTTTTGGCCTCTAAAAGTTTTGAAGATGAGCTTGCAAAAGAGGGTTACAAAGTCTCAGCGGCAAACTCTGTAAATTTTGGGAGGATAGCGTTTCAGATTATTTATCACTTTTATGCATATTTACAGCTACTTGCCAAAAACGAGATAAAAATTGGCGAAAAAATAGATGTGATAGTGCCATCGGGCAATTTTGGCAATGCTCTAGGCGGATACTACGCAAAAAGGATGGGGCTACCGATAAATAAAATCAAAATAGCTTCAAATGCCAACAATATTTTAACAGAGCTAATAGAGAGTGGCTCGTATGACCTTACAAACAGAGAGCTTATAAAAACAATATCTCCAGCAATGGATATACTAATTTCATCAAATATTGAAAGGGTGCTATTTGATAAGTTTGGCTCAAAACGGACAAAAGAGTTAATGGAGGAGCTTAGTAAAAACAGATGCTACAAACTAACAACAGATGAGCTTGCAGTTATAAAAGATGATTTTGAAGCGGTTTTTGGGGATGACAATTACTCTAAAGAGATTATTGCTAAATATGCAAAAAAGGGGTATTTGATGGATCCACATACAGCCCTTTGTCTTAAGGCCTACAAAGCCGGAGGCAAAAAAACTGTAATGTATTCAACCGCTGAGTGGACAAAGTTTTCACCAAGTGTGTTAGAGGCGATAGACCCTTCAAAAAAAGGCGCAAGAGATAAAGATGCGATAGAGGAGATAAAGAAAAATTTTTCATTCACCCTTCATCCAGATATTGAAAAACTGCTTAGCTTTGAGCCTGAGGCAAAAACGGCGCTAAAGGTGGATGAGCTTCAACAAGTGGTAGTAGATTTTATAAAAGGTGCCTAAATTTGGCGGCATCTTTCTCATCAGCTGGCTTTACATAAGCCTCTTTTGCATTTTTTTTGATTACGACAACTATTGTACCCACAGGAAGAGTCCCTGTATCGGACTTGTTTTCTTTGATAGTAAAATACTCTATCTCTTGACCCTTAATTAGCATCTTTTTATCGCTAATAATTTTGCCAAACTCCCCAACCTCAACATTTATCTCTTTTGGCTTAGGGGCTTCTGGAAGCGGCTTTGGAGCATGAATTGGCTGGGGCTTTTTGGACAATAGCTTGATTAGGCTTCTAAGCGCCAAAAATAGCGCAACAATACCTATAATTGCATAGATGCATCCGATGACTAACACAAAAATATTATTTGGTACAATACCCAAATTTCTCGCCAAAATATCGTTTAAATCAAACAAAAACTTTTCCATCAAGAGCCTATAAAAATTAATAGCGCAAGAGTAGCGAGAAATTTATGATAATTTTGTTAACTCGGCATTATATATCTTGACTGCTCTAGCGATATTTCTAAAAAGAACGATAAAACTAAGGCAAGCTGTTAAAGATGCAAACATAAAAAATTGCATAAAAACTAGTGAAACCAAAAATGCAAATATCGACGCCAAATGTAGATAAAACTCTATATTTGCAGATTTATCGGTTATCATCTCGCGCATATTAGGAGCATCCCATCTACCCTCACTAGTAAGGTGAAACCACGCCAAAAACGGGACTATTTTATTCATCATCGCTTTTACTATTGAGCCGGCAAAACCAAATCCAAAAAATAGCGCAAACAAAAACTCGCTATGCGGTAATTCAAAAAATAGATCATAAGCCCACACCAAAAGTCCAACAATAAGAGAAATAAGACCGGTTTGCCAAAATTTTAACGAAGCGTCTAAAAAAAGCCGTCTGCGCTCCTTTAGTTTTTTGAGAGCCACTACGGCAAAAGCCAAAAATGCTATCCAAATAATAACTTTTGCAACAAAATTAATGGGCTCAAAAGGCGCAAACAACAAAAGAGCGGCTACAAAAACAACCATCGGCCATCTACGACAAAACTTTGGAAATTCAGGGGTAACATAAAACATTGGAAGAACCTGGTGGGATATAGAAATAATCAAAATACCCAAAAATCCAAATAGCGCAAGGAAGATATGCATCTGCGTAAAATGAATATGTGATGCGCCAACATGCGAAAATGCGTGCGACGCTAAGAGGTGAAGCCCAAGCCCTATCGCCAAAAAAGCCGCAATAAGCGCAACTCTTATCCCTTTTACCGTTACGCTTATAACGCCGTCGCTTTTGAATATATTAAAAAGCAACATTCCAAGTCCAAGCGGCACAGTAATGGATAAAACAAGGGTTGCCGCAATAAGAAGCGGGCGATACAGGGCAAAACCGACAAAAAACAACATCGCCCCGCTACTTATTCCAACAAGAACTATTTTGATTATTTTTGGGCTATTTATCTTTATTCCGCCAACAACTGGAAGCATCTGAACTAGCGAGCCAAATACGGCATTTAGAAAAAATCCTATCGTAAATAGATGGATGGAGGCTATAACAAACGGCTCATATCTATTGGCTTCACCGGCGAAAGCAAGAGCAAAAAAAGATAGCGCTCCAAAAAAGGGGGCTGCCAAAAAAAATGGATATATTGTGCGAAATGGCGGTGCGTCAGATAGCGAAAGTCCTGCCGTATTCATCTTTGAGCCTATTTAATAGATATTTTTTTGTGTCGGTATCATCTGAGAGCCAAGCAAACACAAAGTGTACGCCACCCGCCTCAAAGTATAGATGAGCAAGACCCATTTTGTCTAATACGGCGTCAAGCTTACATGGACGCATACGGTGCATCATTTTTAGATACTCTCCGCTTTGCAGTAGGCGTGATATTTTGATAGCCTCCTCAAGCGGCAGTGGAGCCTCAAGCCCCCTTGCATCAAGAAGTTTTTCAGACGGAGAGGGCATCTCTTATCTCTTTCATCTGCTCAACCAACGCTAGAGCCTCTGCTGATAACACTTGATCGCACATAGCATAAAGGATTTGCTCCTCTTTTGAGTTGTGCTGCTGTGTTAGCATATTAAACGATTCGCACATTCCCAAAATTTGGGACTTATCACCAGCCTCAACCGCTTTTTGGAGCATTCCCATATTAAATCTCATCTGCTCATGCTCTCTTCTCATAACCTCTGTCGGTCCACAACTCATTCCACTTTTTGCTTCAAATGCAGGAAAAAGCGTTTTTTCTTCCATCGCAAAGTGCTCTTCAAACTCTCTTTGCATCTTAGCAAACGCCGTCTTTGCGGCATTCATATCGCCTCTTGCTACCGCATTTTCAAAATCGGCAAAGCCCTCGTCGCAAAACTTGTGATCACCACTCATAAACTCTTTTATACTCATAATTACTAAACTCCTCAAATTTTCTGGCAAAGTATATGCAAAAATAGGAGTTTTTTTATTGACCAGCGTCAACTATTTGATAATATCTATATCGGGCGTCGGATTAAACTCAAACACTTTATTGGAAATTGGTGTATTTTTTTTACGATTTGAAAAGATAATTTCCGTATCGTTTTCAAGCGAGTCTTTGTATGTAAGTCTCTCTATCATATTGTTTGAGACGCTAAATCTATAGGTTATATCCCCATCTTTTGCGCTATACTCATCGCCACCTTCATGTTTTGCTTTTTTAAGTATCTCATCTAATGATATAGCATTTTTCTTTTTTAGATATTTTGCTTGCGACAGAAGCGGCTCATATACGATAATGGTATCGTTATTGACATACACGCTTTTTTTGACCGGTTTTGTATATTCCCAAAGGGCATAGTTTGGCTTTTTGGCGATTATTTTGCCGCTATAGACTATTTTTTTACCTAATTTATTGGTGATAGTTTGAACAAAACTTGCTTCAAAGGTTTCATAGTCGAAGCTAAGAGCAAATACAGAGATGCTTAAACTTATAAAAACAAATATTTTTCTTATCATCTAAAAGCGTACCTTTTTTTGTTTGGCAGTATATCTTTTGAAGGTTTAAGCTTTTATCGATGTTTTGGTAATATCTACGACAAATTCAAGCGTTTGGGAACTTAAACAAAGATGATAAAAGCAATCGTCAATAAAATAATAGGCACTAGAAACGAAAAAGAGCTAAAAGCATACAGAAAAAAATTGGCTTTAGTAAATGCTCTTGAGCCAAAATATGCCGCGATGAGCGATGAGGAGCTAAAGGGGGCGTTTAACGCTCTAAGAGCAAATGTCGCAAGGGGCGCAACTATTGAGAGTGTACTTTTTGACTCTTTTGCGATAACGAGAGAGGCGTCAAAAAGGGTTCTTGGGATGCGCCACCACGATGTGCAAATCATCGGCGGCATGGTTCTAAACGACGGGCGTATTGCCGAGATGAAAACAGGGGAAGGTAAAACCCTTGTGGCCACATTGCCAGTAGCGCTCAATGCAATGAAGGGCAAAGGGGTGCATGTTGTTACCGTTAACGACTACCTTGCAAAGCGCGATGCCACAGAGATGGGCGTACTTTATAACTTTCTAGGGTTTAGCGTCGGGGTGATACTATCTGACGAAGATGACGAAGAAGTCAAAAAGGCTGCATATAACGCAGATATTACCTACGGTACAAATAATGAATTTGGCTTTGATTATTTGAGAGATAATATGAAGTATTCAAGGGCTTCACAGGTGCAAAGAAACCATCACTTTGCTATTGTAGATGAAGTTGACTCGATACTAATAGACGAAGCTAGGACGCCACTAATTATCTCTGGTCCTACCAAGTCTTTTATGGGACAGTACGAAAAAGCAAATGAAGTCGCCTTGAGTCTTGAGATCGAAAAACATTTTACAGTGGATGAGAAAAATAGAGTTATTTTGATGACGGAAGAGGGAATTAGATACGCCGAAGAGCTTTTTGGCGTTGGCAATCTATATGACCTTGACAATGCCGTGCTCTCCCACAGGCTAGACCAAGCGCTAAAAGCTCAATATCTATTTAAAAGGGATGTCGATTATGTCGTAAGGGATGGCGAAATTATCATAGTTGATGAGTTTACCGGTAGATTAAGTGAAGGCAAAAGATATTCCGAAGGACTTCACCAAGCCCTTGAGGCCAAAGAGGGTGTGCTAATAAAAGAAGAGAGTCAAACTCTTGCTGATATTACATTTCAAAACTACTTTAGACTTTATGAAAAATTAGCTGGTATGACAGGTACCGCGCAGACTGAGGCCACGGAGTTTAGCGAAATATATGGGCTTGATGTTATCTCAATACCTACCAATGTTCCGGTTGCAAGAGTGGATATGAACGACCTTATTTTTAAAACAGAAGAGGAGAAGTTCGAGGCGGTTATCAAAAAAATAAGAGAACTAAATACAAAAGGGCAACCGGTACTTATAGGTACAGCCTCTATCGAAAAGAGCGAAGTTGTGCATGAGCTTTTAAAAAAAGAGCGAATACCTCACACCGTGCTAAATGCCAAAAATCACGAAAAAGAGGCTGAAATTATCAAACTTGCTGGAGCAAAAGGGGCGGTTACGGTTGCTACCAATATGGCTGGACGGGGTGTTGATATTAAGATAGACGATGAGGTAAGAGCGCTAGGTGGTCTAGCTATTATAGGTACTGAAAGGCATGAGAGCCGCCGTATAGACAATCAGCTAAGAGGGCGAAGCGGTAGGCAAGGCGATCCTGGGTTTAGCCAATTTTATCTAAGTCTTGACGATACCCTTCTTAGGATATTTGGTAGCGATAAAATCAAAACAATTATGAATAGGCTTGGACTTGAAAGGGGCGAGCATATAGACTCCAAACTAGTTACAAACGCCGTCGAAAAAGCGCAAAAAAAAGTTGAGAGTATGCATTATGAGAGTAGAAAACATCTTTTAGAATACGATGATATTGCAAATGCGCAGAGAAAAATAATATATGGCTTTAGAAATGATTTACTTAGTGACGAGTTTGATATTGACGGCAAGATAGATGAAAATAGAGGTGTGTATGTCGAAAATATCCTTGCGGATGCCGGAATATACGAAGGGCTTGAAAAAGAAGACTTCAATATAGAAAAAGTGTGCGAGCTTTTGCTTGAAGACATTGGACTCGGTGTGCCTGAACATGAGATGGAAGGGCTTGAATACGAAGAGCTAAAAGAGAAAATTATAAATGCTATGCGAAGGCATTACGAGGCAAAAACTGCTGTGCTTGAGGATACTCAAAAAAGAGAGATAGAGCGAATACTTTATCTTCAAACACTTGATGAGGCGTGGAGAGAGCATCTATATCAAATGGATATACTCAAAACTGGTATAGGGCTAAGGGGTTATAACCAAAAAGATCCACTTGTAGAGTATAAAAAAGAGAGCTATAAACTATTTACAGAGCTTATTGAGACCGTTAAAATTAACGCTGTTAGGGTGCTTCATTCATTTAGAATACATAGCGATACGACTGCAGAGAGCATAGAAAATGAAGATGCCCCTATTGAAATTGTACCTGTTAGTAAAAAGAGAGAAGAGCGACTCAAAAATTACAATAAAAAGAAGAGCTAATTGAATAAAAAACTTGTTCGATTTATAGTCTCCAAATACCTTCGGTTTGACCCGTCACAGCCGTTTATTTCAATAACTGCAGGCTTGGCGTTTTTAGGGGTTGGGCTTGGCGTATTTGTCCTCATAGTCGCTATGGCTATTATGAATGGTTTTGATAAAGAGTTTGAAAAAAAACTTTTTACGATGAACTACCCAATTACCCTTTATTCAAAGTATGAATCTGGCATTTCAAAAGAGTTTGTATCTCATCTTAAGGCAGAGTATCCGGAGTTTAAATTTAGCCCATTTATTAGAACCAGTGCAATAGCAAAAAATGGCGAGTCGATGGAGGGGGTTGTTGTATTTGGGGTCGATATAGCGGCGGAAAAAGAGATAAATTCTGTAGTTGCTAAGGCATTAGGAAAAGATGGGCTAAAACCTTTTGAAGCATTGATAGGGCAAAAGCTTATGGATGATTTTTCGCTTGCCAAAAACGATAAAATAACTATTATTTTTGCTGATGGAGAGCCACAAGGGCTTGGGATAACGCCTATCATGAAGCGCTTTAGTGTTGATAAAAACTTCTCATCTGGTCTGCTTGCATATGACAAAGGATATGTGTATGTAAATGTGCAAGATTTGCGGGTTGTGCTAGCAAAAGAGGATGGGTATTATGATGGTGTACATATCTATTCGCCTAAGCCTTTGGAGGATATTAAACTACTTAAATCAAAACTTTCGGATGAGTATGCCCTTATAGGGTGGTGGCAACAAAACGGTAATTTCTTTGCCGCATTGGCTCTTGAAAAAAGGGCGCTTTTTATTGTTCTTATGCTTATTATACTTGTAGCATCGCTTAATATTGTAAGCTCGCTTTTGATGACCGTTATGAGCAGAAGAAAAGAGATTGCGCTTTTGCTATCTCTAGGGGCAGATAAAGAGGAGATAAAAGCTATATTTTTTAGGCTTGGAGCTATTATTGGTGGTAGTGGAATTGTAGTTGGGGTTGTGTTAGCCGCTATCGCTTTAGCGCTACTTTCCAATTTTGATATTATTACCCTTCCTGCAGATGTTTACGGTAGTTCAAAACTTCCCTTAGAGCTATCTTTGATTGACTTTAGCCTTATAATATTTGGCTCGATGATTATAGTTTTTTTATCATCCTACTATCCAGCAAAAAAAGCCTCAGAGGTAGACCCTCTTACAGTTTTAAGAAACGAATAGCATGGACTCTCATATTGCAATAGTAATAGCTTTATCAGTTTTTATTGCAATATCCCCCTTTATATCTAAAACTCTCAGAATCCCTATTGTTGTCGTCGAGATATTGCTCGGGATAGTTGGTGGATATTTTGGGTTTTTTGAAAAAAACGAATACTTTTTTATAATGGCAAAAGTAGGATTTTTGTTTTTGATGTTTTTGGCTGGGCTGGAGGTCAACCTCAAAGAGTTTGTAAAGATAAAATCTACGCTTCTAAGTCGTGTTATTCTTTATTTTTTTCTTTTATATGCCATGTCACTGGCGGCTGTGCTTTACTTTAAACTCTCTTTTATATATCTTGTCATTTTGCCAATTTTTTCTCTTGGCTTAATAATGGCGTTACTCAAAGATTATGGAAAAGATAAGCCTTGGCTATCTTTGGCGCTCGTCATAGGGATAGTAGGCGAACTAATCAGTATTGTTGCCATGGCCATCCTTAGTGGTGCGGTGAGCTTTGGCTTTGGAAGAGAGTTTTATAAGGCGATGGCTACGCTAGTTGCGATAATATTTATAGGAATTTTACTTTTTAAGCTTGCTAGGGCATTTTTTTGGTGGTTTCCAGAAGCTAAAAGAGCAATAATGCCAGATATTGCTTCCAAAGAGCAAGATATTCGCTTCTCTATGGCGCTCTTTTTTGTAATGATAGCGATGATGCTCTATCTAAAAATAGATATGGTGCTTGGCGCATTTTTTGCGGGGATGTTTATAACGGCGTTCTTTGCCCACAAAAAAGATTTGCACGACAAACTCAGATCATTTGGCTTTGGCTTTTTGGCCCCTATATTTTTTATTTATGTTGGCTCCACGCTCAAACTTGAGATTGTATTTTCGCCAATTATTTTAAAAAATGCGCTTTTTTTAATTGCCTGCATAGTCTCCATCCGTCTTATCGGCTCATTTGCCGCTTTTTACGGGCATCTAGGCTTTAAAAATACGCTTTTTTTTGCCCTCTCAGACTCTATGCCTCTAACATTTATGGTGGCTGTAGCTACACTTGGATTACAGGAAAAAGCGATAGATAGCGTGGAGTATTCATCAATAGTTGTGGCAAGTATGTTAGATGCAATAGCGCTTATGCTTATAATTAAAGGGCTAAACTTTTATTTTGATAAAAAAGGGTAGCCTCGCTTTTAGGCTAAGGCTATGCACTCGATTTCAACAAGGGCGTTTTTTGGGAGGGTTTTGACCGCTACCGTACTACGAGCCGGTTTATGGTCTCCAAAAAATTTGGCATACACTTCGTTCATCTGGGCAAAGTTGTCCATATCAGATAAAAAAACAGTAGTTTTAACTACCTTGTCAATGCCGCTTCCAGCCTCTTTTAGTACTGCCGTTAGGTTTTCAAGCACCTGCGCGGTTTGAGCGGTTATATCGCCGTCGTTAAAACTTCCATCAGCCCTTAGCGCTACTTGGCCGGAAGTATATATCATATTTCCCACTTTGATAGCTTGCGAGTAAGGCCCTATCGCTTGTGGGGCATTTGGCGTAGATATTGTTTGCATAATTTTATAACTCCTCAAAAATTTTTTGCGATTTTATCCTATTTTTACCAAACCAAAACTCTACCTTTTTTTGCATTAACCTCTATTACCCAAATGTGCAAAGGCGTTAATTCACGATTAATGTATCCACTAAAACTCTTCCCTTCTTGAACTAACAAGCAGTCTTTGTATGCTTTTTATGGCGTCTTGACCATCTAACAGACTCACAACCTCTCGTGCTATTGGCGTATACAGCCCATTTTTTTCGGCAAGCTTTAAAACAGCCCTTGCCGTCTCTACCCCCTCTGCCGTTTCACCCAAAAGATTAAGTATCTCATCTATTTTTTTACCCTTTGCAAGCAGTAGTCCAACACGGTAGTTACGCGATTTTTCGCTCGTAGCGGTCAAAAACAAATCCCCTACCCCACTAAGCCCCAAAAAGGTCTCCAGCTTTGCTCCAAAAGATACCCCAAATCTAGTCATCTCGGCAAGACCTCTTGTTATAAGAGCGGCTCTTGCGTTATTGCCAAGGGCGAGTCCATCACATACCCCAGCCGCTATAGCAATGACATTTTTGTATGCGCCTGCAATTTCAGCGCCTATTACATCACTGGAGGTATAAAGCTTAATAAACGATGGAAAAAAAGGGAGGAATGATTCAGCGCACTCTTTTGAATAACTTGATATAACAAGGGCTGTCGGCAAAGATGAGCTAACCTCTATCGCAAAAGAAGGACCAGATAAAAAGGCTAAATTTTCTTTTGGGACAAAATCCTCATATATCTCATTTAAAAATCGCCCACGATGACTCTCTATCCCTTTTGACGCCACAAGTATCTTTTGCCCACGAAATTCAAAACTATTTGACAAAAACTCCTCTAAGCTTTGAGCTGAAATGGAGATAATCAGATGTTTACAATCTAACACCTCATCTAGTGTCGAAAAACCGCTAACATCTCTTGGGGTTCTAGACCACACCTTCGGAGGATAATTTTTAGACAAAGCAAACGCAAGTGCGCCCCCCCATTTACCAAGCCCTATAACACCTATGCTCATGTGTTCACCCCAATGCACTCAAGCTTAAATCTATTAATTTCGCTTGCCTCCCCCATAACCACAAGAATATCACCAGCGTCTATTTTATGGTTAAAAGAGTTTATATTAAATATAAAACGCTTGCTACTTATCTGTTTATCTCTAAGCCCAAGAAGTATAATGTCATAAGATTTATCAATATTGAGGTCAAAGAGGTGTTTTTGATCTAATTTGGAGTTTTTTTCTACCTCTATTTCGGCTATCTCTATTTTACACTTCACACTATCGACTGTTTTTTGTGAATATACAATTGAATCTATAAGTTTTAGCGCTGTTGGGCGTTTGAGCAGATGAAATATCCTTGTAGCCCCAATATCATTAAAATCTATAATCTCATTTGCCCCCGCCAAAACAAGTTTTCTCTTGGAATTAGCGTCAGATGCCCTTGCCAATATATTGATATCTTTACTTAAAGCTCTAACACTTAAGGTAACAAACAAATTTAAATCATCATCATCTGTAACACAAATAAAATCGGTAATTGTAGCGCCAACCCCTAATTTAATCAAATTTTCATCATCAGATAAATCCGATAAAATCGGACTAAAGCCATCGTTTATAGCCCTCTCAAAACTATCTTTATCATTTGTAACAACAATTATGTTATAAGGTTCGATACGAAGATTCTTAAGTAGCTCCCTCGCAACATCTGAATAGTTATAAATTAATACCCTCTTAGACATCTTCAAACTCTTTTAATAGTTTAAACCTAAACCCTTCAATCCGCCTTGGTCTTCCTACAACTATCAACATATCGTTGTTTTGGACTTTAGTTTCTCCTTTTGGGTTAAACAAAAATCTCCCATCTGCTTTTACTATCCCAAGAATCAATATCCCAAAGTGTTTATGATTTAAAGCGCTTAACAAAAATTCATTTTTTATGTTTTTAATATAAATCTCCTCAACAAGCACATGCTTACTGTCAGATATTAGTTTATATATAGCTTGATACGAAATTGGAGAGTTAAGAAATTCAGCCAAAACCGCCGCCCCTTGTTTAAGCCCAATTGTCTCATTAGCGCCTGCAAAAAGCATCTTTTGCTCATTTTTTGCCTCATTAAATTTTGAAATTATTTTAACGCTACTAGACAAAGCCCTTACAGCCAATATAATTGAGATATTTACTGTATCACTTTTTGTAAGGCATATAACCGCCTTAGCTCTTGTGGCTACATCTAATGTCTTTAATGTATCGGCATCGGTAGCATCGGCCAAAAAAGCTTTAAATCCAAGCTCTCTAGCTCTATTAATTCTATCTTTGTTTACATCCATTACCACAAAAGTCATTTGCGCACTTGCAAGTTTGTAAGCAAGCTCTTCCCCCATCTTGCCAAAACCGCAGATAAGGATAAACTCTTTTAAACTCTCGATATGCTGATGACTTTTTTGCTCCCTTATGGCGCTTATCTCTTGCCCAAGCGTTGTAGTTACAAGAGATGTTAGCATTGCCAAAACCCCAAGTCCTGCAAATACCAAAAAAATAGAGGCTACTTTTGATTCCAAAGCCGTTGGAACAATATCGCCATAACCAACAGTTGCTATCGTAATAACAGACCAATATATAGCGTCAAAGTATGTTTTTACATCTGGGTTTTTAACCTCAAATACATAAAATAATGAAGAGGCTATAAAAACTGTCATTGCAATGAGGATAAACAAAACCTCAAACTCATACTTTTTGGTTGATAGCGTCGAAAATAAACTCCTTGTAATCTCAGAATATCTAAAAATCTTAAAAAGTCTAAGGGGTCTAAGTTCTGGGTGTATTGATAAAAGATCTACTATGCTCATTGGATGCAACATAAACATTAATTTATCTTTTGCAATATTCCAAAAAAGAGCTTTCCACTGAGGCTTTATAAGCATCTCATTCCACTCTTCAAAATGCAAAATGATTGTTTTGTGGATATCAGAGTGAACCCAAAATCTCAGTAAATACTCAACAATAAAAATTAATATTGCAAGAATTTCTATCTCATCAAGTACCAAATTACTCTGATTTTTAATGTCATAAAGGTATATCCCAACTGTTAAAAAAACAATTGTCATCATCGCATAGTCAAAATATTTTTTATATTTAAAAGAGTCGTTTAAAAGGAGGTTTTTAAAAAAAGATTTTGTGGCCGCATACGACACCGATGTATCTAGTGCGTATGCAATCAGAAGAATATATTTTGTAAAAAAGTTACCCATTTAGGATTTGTTTTAAAAGCTCGTTTACTTTTGCAGGATTTGCGCTACCCTTGCTTGCTTTCATTGTTTGCCCTACAAAAAATCCAAATAACGCCTCTTTGCCAGCTTTGTACTCTGCTACTTGCTTAGGATTGGCTTTGAGCACCTCTTCAATAATTGCTTTTAAGGCGCTATCATCGCTAACTTGTTTGAGCCCTAATTTTTCAATAACACCATCCACATCTGCATCTACATTTTCAACCAAATAATCAAGGACATCTTTTGCCGCTTTGCCGCTTATTGTTCCATTACTTATCCTTTTAGTTAGCATGGCAAGTTTTTTGGCATCTATGCCGCTTTTCTCAAGCTCCACCCCTTTTGCATTCAGGCGACCCAAAAGCTCAGTTGTTAGCCAGCTAACAGCAAGTTTGACATCTGAGCCCTCTTTTATCATCTCTTCAAAGTAATTTGCCATAAAGAGATCATTTGTAATAACACCGGCGTCATAAGGTTTTAGACCGTATGATTTTATAAATCTTTCTTTTTTCTCATCTGGAAGCTCAGGAAGTTTTTTGGCCTCCTCCATCATCTCATCGGTTACAATAAGCGGCGGCAAATCTGGGTCTGGAAAATATCTATAGTCAGCTGAGCCCTCTTTGCCCCTCATTGAGCGGGTTTCATTTTTGGATGGGTCATAGAGCCTTGTCTCTTGCACAACCTCTTTTTCATATACGCCGCTCATCCAAGCCTCTTTTTGCCTTGCCACCTCATAATCAATCGCTCTTTGGATAAATTTAAAGCTATTAATGTTTTTAATTTCAACCCTTGTATATAGCTTTGTATCACCCACAGGTCTTATGGAGACATTGGCATCACATCTAAACGAGCCCTCTTGCATATTGGCATCTGAAATATCAAGGTATGTGACAATCGCATGAAGCTTTTTAAGATAGAGCACCGCCTCTAATGAGCTTGACATATCTGGCTCAGAGACTATCTCCACAAGTGGCGTGCCAACACGATTTAGGTCAACTTTGCTATATCCACTCTCATGTATATTTTTACCTGCATCTTCTTCAAGGTGGGCTCTGGCTATCCTTATTTTTTTGGAGCTACCATCTTCAAAGTCAATAGTTAGTGAGCCGTGTTCAACTATTGGAATAGTAAACTGCGATATTTGATAAGCCTTTGGGGAGTCTGGATAAAAATAACTTTTTCTATCAAATATTGAGGCTTTGTTTATCGTTGCGCCAATCGCATTTCCAAACAACATCGCTTTTTTAACAGCCTCTTTGTTAAGGACTGGCAAAGCGCCCGGCAGAGCTAAGCAGGTAGGACAGGTATTGGTATTTGGCTCATCTCCAAAACTTGTAGAGCAGTTGCAAAAAATCTTAGTTTTAGTATTTAGCTGGACATGTACCTCAAGCCCTATTACTGTTTCAAATTTCATGTAATTTCACCTTATAAAATATCTTATCGAAGCAAAACCAAAAACGCCGGTTGTTGCTATTTTGTTTACTTTTGTCTCATCATCAATGCCGCCAAGGGCAAATACTCTTGTTTTGTCAATTTGCGCCAATATATCCGAAAAAGCCCCAATACCAAGAGGCGCACCCTTGTTTGGAGTCTCAAACACAGGACTAAGCGTTACATAATCGCAACCCTCATCGAAAGCCCTCAAAACATCTTTGGCGCTGTGGCAACTAACGATACACACTAAACCGGCATCTTTAACCGCTTTTATCTCGTTTATTTGCACTCCCCTCAAATGCACGCCATCAAGCCCGTACTTTAAAGCAAGCTCCAAGGAGCCATTTACAAGCGATACAAAATCATTTTTTTTGGCAATATCGCAAAAAGCCTCTAAAAGGGGAGTTTTATCCCCCTCAGACTTGTCTCTAAAACAAACAAAATCAGGCTCATATTTTATTAAACTTCGGTTTAATACTGCTGTAAAGGATGTTTTGTCTGTAGTGTAATATTTGGGGTCAGTTATTAGATATTTCTTCATCCGTGGACTTAGCTTGAAGCTTTGATAAAATATCTTTTAGTATTTTTGTCTGCTCTTTTTTTTCGATGGCTATATCTTGCAAAAGCGAAAGCCCTTCAAAAAAAGCGACAAATAAAAAACCAGATAAAAGCCCTAGGATAAAGAGTAAAACAGCTGTAAAAAAGCCGATTGCAAGAGCGTGCAAAAAGAGATATGTCGCTATAAAAAAAGCCAACACCCACGAAGCCCCGATGCAAAAGCTAATCAGGGATTCAAGGTATTTTTGTCTCATATTGTTAGTGGTGTTTGTTTTCTTCTTCTATCACTACGGCTCCCGCAAGATAGACGTATGTTAGTATCATAAATATGAATGTTTGAAGGATGCCGAAGAAAAATAGTAGGAAAAACGCCGGAAGAGGCACTATCCAAGGGACAAGCATAAGTAAAACCATCAGGAACATATCGTCGCCTTTTACGTTACCCATAAGCCTGAACGATAGAGAGATAATTCTTGAGATGTGAGAGATTATCTCTATAGGAAACATTAGAGGCGCAAGCGCTTTAACAGGTCCCATAAAGTGTGCGAAATAGTGCACAAAACCTTGATGTCTAATACCCTCAAAATTATAGTATATAAACACCACAAGCGCTAAAGCCAAAGTCATATTGATATTGCTTGTTGGGGATTCAAAACCTGGGATAATACCCATCATATTGGATACGAATACCACAAGACCGATAGTAGCGATAAGGGGGAGATACCTTCTAGCTCTCTCTTCGCCAAATACGCCAGCGCCCATATTGATTACGCCCTCAAGATATACCTCCATAACATTTTGCATACCTTTTGGGACTAGCTTCATCCCCTGCACCGCTACCACAGCTATTATAAGAACGAGCGCCGCCATCAAAATCGTGTGTGATACAAGTATTGCGCCCTGTGAATGGCCCAAAAGAGCGCCGAAAAAAGTAAAGAGTCTATCTTCCATTTTTTGCCTTTGAGACTAAAGTTTTGAGGCATTTTACCCAACTAGTGTTTAAACTTTTTAATTGATGTTACACACAAATACGAGCGAAGCCCGTATTTGTGGCTTAGGACTAATGTCCCTACAACCCCCTAAAGCTACCTGCTAACGCAGGAGAGATAATAGCTACAACACTTCAACCCTATTGCGTCCTGCTTCTTTTGCTTTGTACAATGCATCGTCTACTCTGTCTACCAGCGTATCTGTAGTATCATCTTGTTTATATTCTGTTACTCCAAGACTAACAGTTGTATTTTTTGTAATACCCAAAGTAGAATTTTCAATCAACTTTCTAAGTTTTTCTGCCAAAAGCACCGCAGAATCTTTGTCTGTGGCTGGGCAGATGATAATAAACTCTTCGCCGCCCCATCTGCCAACAATGTCAACATTTCTAATGTTTTTTCTTAAAAGTTCCGATAGTTCTACAAGCAGACGATCACCCTCTAAATGTCCATAATTATCGTTTACCGATTTAAAAAAGTCAATATCAAAAAGGATTAATGAAAAACCGATTTTGTACCTCTTTGCCTTCTCAAGCTCATAAGCAATATTTTCATCAATCTTTAATCGATTATAAAGTTTTGTCAGATGATCCTTAGTAGATAACTCTTGCAAAGCCTGTTTTTGAAGCTCTTGCTCAGTAACATCTTGAGTAAAGCCATAGATAATCGAAACTTCGTTGTTTTCATCGACTTCAAGAACTTTGGCTCTACTTAAAAAGTAAAATGTTTTGTCTAAATCTTTATTGTAATATGGGAATGTATTGCTATACTCATCCGTTTCGCGTCTTATTATCTGATAGTACTCATCTATAACCACTTTTGCCCGCTCGTCGCTCTTATCGGCAGCGGCAATATTTTTATTGTAATCGCCGGCAATTGGGCACACCTGCGCAATCGGATGCCAAATAGCATCCTTATTTAGTGAAAAGGTCTCTTTCATCAAATCGTTACAAAAGTAATGGTCTGGTTTATCTTTAAAATCAATAATCCACCAACTAATTCCTGATAAATTCAAAGTTTTATTAAAAAAATCTATATAATGTTTAACAATTGGTCTCATAAAACCTCCACTACCTTATAACTCACCAATTGGTTTTGGCTCTGCGTGATAATACCCTTGCGCAAAATCGATACCAAGTTCTTTAATTTTGTTATTTATCGCTTCTGAAGAGACAAATTCGGCTACGGTTTTCATATCAAGCCTTTTTGCAAAATCGGCTATACCTGCGGTAATTTGGCTAAAGCTACTATCTTCGGTAATATTTTTTATAATTGAGCCATCTATCTTTATAAAATCGGCTTCAAATCTAGCAAGATAAGCAAAGTTTGAATACCCGCTACCAAAGTCATCTATCGATATTTTGACCCCTA
>JAVRLX010000012.1:0-35760 GCA_031960985.1 Campylobacterales bacterium
TTAGCGGCGTAAATATCGATTTTACCGAAGAGGTGGCAAAGGCTAGCGGTATAGAGACAATAGCAAGTGGGGGCGTTAAAGATATAGAGGATATTAAAGCCATCAAAAATAGCCCCTACATAAGCGGTGTTATCGTTGGCAAAGCCTACTACGAAGGCAAACTTGATTTAAAAGAGGCGCTTAATTTATAATGAAAGAGTTTTACTATGAACTAATTGTTAAAACCAGTGATTTTGCGGAGCTAATCGAAAACTTTTTAGGAGATTGGTGTGACGCGGTTATTGAGGAAAATGGGAAGTTTATTACAACTTACGAGTACGAACCTGTAAATGTAAGGGACGCTCTACTTATTTACAAAAAAGAGCTTGAGGAGATGTTTGGGGTAAAATTTACCTTAACAGCTGAAATTGTAAAAAAGAAAAATGAGGATTGGATAGAAGCTTACAAAAAAAGTGTGGGGCCAATCCTCATAGGCAACTACTATGTACACGCCCCGTGGCATGAGCCAAAAGAGGGGGTTAAAAACTTTTGCATAGAGCCTTCATTAGCATTTGGGACCGGCCATCATCCAACAACCAAAAATGCAATGCTCTTTGTGCAAAAATATGTTAAAAAAGGGGATAGCCTCTTAGATGTCGGGTGTGGAAGCGGGATACTAGCCCTAACAGCCGCCGATATGGGGGCAGATGTTGATTTGTGCGACACAGACGAAAAGGCCGTAGAAGTTGCAAAAAAAGTATTTGAAAATAACAAACTAATCTTTAATAGGATATGGACGGGGAGCGCTAATGAAGCAAATTTTGAGTATGATATTGTGTTAGCCAACATCATTACAGATGTGCTTGTAATGATAGCAAAAGACCTAAAAAAAGCGCTAAAAAGCGGCGGAAAACTCATACTCTCGGGAATACTTGAAGAGAATGAGGAGAAACTAAAACCGTTCTACAAAGATTTAACCCCTATAGATAGGGTGTGTGAATCTGAGTGGGTAACGCTAGTTTATGAAAAATAACAAGGATTCAAACCGAATGCAAAACAACCAACCTGTAGATCCAAAGAAAAACGATAATTTTTTTAATAAAAATCCGCTTTTAGTATTTGCCATTTTTTCTATTTTGACCGTACTGATATTTAGAAGCCTATTTGAAGACAGCGGTATGGACGGCATGGGTCAAAGCGGAACTCAAATGCAAACCGTAAGCTATTACGACATTAAAAGGATGATAGCGGATGGGCAAGTATCATTCGTATCTATCGGTGAAGGCAATATCAAAGCCGTAGGAAAAGGGGAAACAAAGAGTGTATTTATCGCAAAAAGAGTCTATCCGGATGAGACGCTAATACCACTCCTTGAAAAACAAAATATCAAATACGGCGCATACACCGACAAAAACTGGTTAACCGACCTCGTATTTGGCTGGGTGCTTCCGGTGTTTATATTTTTTGCGATTTGGATGTTTTTAACTAGCCGTGTGCAAAAAAATATCGGCGGTGGAATCCTCGGAATAGGGAGCATGAGAAAACTTGTAAACTCTGAAAAGCCGAAGGTAAAATTTGCCGATGTAGCAGGCAATGACGAGGCAAAAGAGGAGGTGCAAGAGCTTATAGAGTTTCTCAAAAGCCCAGATAAATATATGAAACTAGGGGCCAAAATCCCAAAAGGCGTCCTCCTCGTAGGACCCCCGGGAACTGGTAAAACGCTACTTGCAAAAGCTGTTGCAGGAGAGGCGGAGGTCCCTTTTTTCTCAGTGGCTGGTTCTAGTTTTATCGAGATGTTCGTAGGCGTAGGCGCTAGCCGTGTGAGGGATCTATTTGAGCAAGCAAAAAAAGAGGCGCCTTCCATCATTTTTATAGACGAACTTGACGCAATAGGCAAAAGCAGAGCGCTTGGCGGTATAGGCGGCAACGACGAAAGAGAGCAAACACTTAACCAGATGCTTGCAGAAATGGATGGTTTCGGATCTGAATCTCCGGTAATCGTCTTAGCGGCGACAAATAGACCAGAAATCCTAGACCCTGCGCTTTTAAGACCGGGTAGATTTGATAGACAAGTGCTTGTCGATAAGCCAGACTTCAAAGGAAGAGTGGAAATCCTAAAAGTTCACGCCAAAAATATCAAGCTCTCAGATGATGCAGACCTTGAAGAGCTAGCTAAGCTAACAGCTGGACTTGCAGGGGCAGACCTTGCCAATATCATCAACGAAGCCGCTTTGCTTGCTGGTAGAGAAAACAAAGAATCTGTTAGTCAACAAAACCTTAAAGAGGCGGTTGAGAGAGCAATTGCAGGACTAGAGAAAAAATCAAGACGGATAAGCCCGAAAGAAAAGCGGATTGTAGCTTATCACGAAAGCGGTCACGCTATCATTAGTCAAATTACAAAAGGCTCTAAAAAAGTCAATAAAGTATCCATTATCCCAAGGGGGCTTGCAGCTCTAGGGTATACGCTAAACACACCTGAAGAAAATAAATATCTCGCGCAAAAGCATGAGCTAATTGCAGAGGTAGATGTCCTTCTCGGTGGTCGCGCGGCTGAAGAGCTATTTATTGGGGAGATCTCTACGGGGGCGGCAAATGACCTTGAACGCGCCACCGACATTATCAAATCTATGATAATGTACTACGGAATGAGCGAAGTTGCGGGGCTAATGGTCCTTGAAAAACAAAGAAACACATTTTTGGGCGGCGGAATGACTCAAGGCAAAGATTATAGTGAAAAGATGAGCGAAGAGTTAGACGCCTATATCAAAGCAAAACTAAACGAGAGATATACAGCGGTAAAAGCCAAATTAGAACTATATAGAGAGGCAATGGAGACAATGACTGCCGAGCTTCTTGAAATAGAGGTATTGGAAAAAGATAGAGTCCAGAAGATAATTGACGATTTTGAAAAAGCAAACGGCATACAAAGAGAATCAGACGAGGATGAACTGCACTCGCCTGACAATTACCAAGGCAGCGGCTCCAAGGAGTAGGCATGAAAAAAACTATTACAACAACACAGTTGGTTGCAAAGGAGAGCTACAAATACCTAATAGGCGCCGCCGTAGTAATTGCATTGGCGGTATACTGGAATTTTAGCGCCCTTAGTATGCTCTTATTGCTATCAATTACGGCGGCAATACTCTATTTTTTTAGAAATCCTGAGCGAATAAGCGAAGACGACGACAAAGAAGCAGTGCTATCGCCGACTGATGGCGTTATTGTATCAATAGATAGAGAGTATGAAGAGAGTTTTTTAAAAGACGAGTGCGTAAGTGTTACAATAGCTACCACCCTTAAAGACGCGCACTTCATTAGATCGCCTTTTGCCTCCTCATACAAACAAAAAAACTTGCTGCATGGTCTATTTTTACCGATAGAAAATGAAAAAGCAAGATACCTAAATGAAAGATTTGCTGCATATTTTGAAGGTGAAAACGGTAAAAATTTTATGCTCTCAGTAATAGCCGGTTCGCTCGCCACCAAAATATCCATCTACCAAAATGAAGACTCCAAAATAAGAGCGGGGGAGAGAATTGCATTTTTAAAATCAGAGTTTCAAACGGCGCTATACCTGCCAAAAAATGTAAGTATCAAAAAAGCGGTCGGGGATAAAGTGAGAGCAGGCGAAACAGTGCTTGGATACTTTGCGAGCTAAGAGATGACAAAAAACGGCGAAGAAAAAAACAAATTAGTATTTTTATTGCCCAATCTAATGACTGCGGTATCGCTATTTCTAGGAATACTAAGCGTGCTAGCCTCTGTGAAGGAAGAGTTTGACAAAGCGGCAATTTATATATTTTTGTCGCTCATATTTGATGGACTTGATGGCAGAATAGCTAGGATGACTGGTACTTGTTCAAAATTTGGCATAGAGTTTGACTCTCTTGCCGATTTGGTAGCATTCGGAGTAGCTCCGGCAATGCTTGTGTATTTTGCGCTAGGATATGAATTTGGCAAAATAGGGGTACTTGCCGCTGGATTTTTTGTAGTCTTTGGAGCCATACGCCTAGCTAGATTTAATGTCCAAAGCGAGTGTATTGAACCAAATATGTTTATAGGCTTGCCGATACCTTCCGCCGCAGTTTTTATCACTTGCTGGACGGTTTTGCTCGTTCAATACGGCATACTTTTTGAATACAAACTATTTGTGCTTATTGGCTCTTTTGCGGTGGCTCTTTTGATGGTAAGCAATATACGATATGCCAGTTTCAAAAAAATGAGGCTTTCAAAACAAGCGTTAATGAAAATGTTTGTTTTTGTGCTCGTGCTACTCGCTGTTATGTTTTTGTATTTTCTTGAAACATTAACAGCTCTTATTACCCTTTTTGTACTAAGCGGCATTGTAAGAGCTATGTATAATTTGACGATTTTTAAACTAAAAAATAGACACTCCTAAAAAGAAGGAAAAATAGATGAGTAAAGTAATAAAAATATTTGACACAACTTTAAGAGATGGTGAACAAAGCCCTGGCGCATCGATGAATACCGATGAAAAAATCAAAATTGCGCTTCAACTTCAAAAACTAGGAGTTGACATTATAGAAGCAGGCTTTGCCAAGGCAAGTCCCGGGGATTTTGAGGCAATACAAAAAATAGCGTCAGCAATTGATAAAAGTACCGTTTGTTCATTGGCAAGAGCTGTTGAGGCCGATATCAAAGATGCGGGCGAGGCTATTAAGGCGGCAAAATATAAAAGAATTCACACATTTATAGCCACAAGTCCAATACATATGGAATACAAACTCAAGATGGCGCCAGATGAGGTAATTAAAAGAGCCATTCACGCTGTAGAGTATGCAAAAACTTTTGTAGACGATGTGGAGTTTAGCTGTGAAGATGCCACTAGAAGCGACATGGCTTTTCTAAAAGAGATAGTAGCCGCAGTCATAGAGGCTGGAGCAAAAACTATCAATTTGCCAGACACAGTCGGCTATACAACTCCAAACGAGTACTTTAATCTTGTAAGTGAAATAAAAAAAATTACTGGTGGCAAAGCGATAATCTCCGTACACTGCCACAACGATCTAGGTCTTGCTGTCGCAAACTCTCTATCTGCCTTGCAAGCTGGGGCCGAACAAGTGGAGTGCACGATAAACGGTCTTGGCGAGAGGGCTGGAAACGCCGCTCTTGAAGAGATAGTGATGGCAATTAGGACTAGACGGGATATATTTGGTGAGTTTGATACAAATATCAATACAAAAGAGATATATCCGGCAAGTCGTATGGTAGCCACCATCACCGGTATTTCACCACAACCAAACAAGGCGATAGTTGGTAAAAACGCATTTGCGCATGAGAGCGGCATACACCAAGACGGCGTGCTAAAACACAAATCTACATACGAAATTATAAACGCGGCAGATATAGGGGTAGAGACAAATGCGATAGTGCTAGGCAAACACTCTGGACGGGCGGCATTTAAAGATAAAGCAAAAGAGCTTGGATTTGAGCTTAGCGCTGAGGAGCTTGACAGAGCAATTGAGCTTTTTAAAATCATCTCTGATAAGAAAAAAGAGATGTTTGACGATGACATTAGAATGATAATAGCCGATGTAACGACGCACATCCCAAAACTATTTGAGCTTTTGCATTTGCAAATAGCCGACTCGCAAGGTGGTCTAGCTACTGCGGCGGCAACCCTCAAAACAACTGAAGGTGAAAAGACGGATGCGGCGGTTGGCGATGGGACAATAGATGCTGTATTTAAGGTAATCGATAGGCTAACAAATGTATCTGGACAGCTAATGGACTATAAAGTAGAAGCGGTAAGCAAAGGCAAAGATGCTCTCGCAAGCGTAGTCGTAAAAGTCTCTTTTCAAAACGATACACCAGCGGTGCTAGGACATGGTCTTGATATAGATACTATGACGGCTAGCGCAAAAGCGTACATCAGCGCACTAAATTCATATTTGTCGATGAAAAATAGCCTCAAAAAAATAGATTGCAAAGATGATATTTGCGGAGTGTGAGCTAAAAAGCTATTTTATGTCAAAATCAAAAAATTCCGATTCAAACATCCCCTTAATATTTTTAAATTGAGTGGCGGCTTGATTTAAATTGGCCGCCTCAAGATACAAAAGTCCAAGCGCATAGACGCTTTCAAGGCTAGTCGGATCATATAGTTTTGCAAGCTCAAAAAATGATATAGCATCGGAATGTTTGCCCGAAGCTATTGCGGAGGCCCCTGCAAAGAAAAGGGTGTTTGCATTTACATAATCTATATCAAACACAACGGTTGAAAAAGCTGCATTTGCCTCTTTAAACATCTTAAGATACATCAACACAGTACCGTATCCCTTGAGCAGCTGCGCCCTGTCGCTATTTTCTATTTTTAAGCGTCGCTCATATGTATCTTTTGCCCTAAAAAGAAGTCCAGACACTCTATGCAGGGAGACAAACATATCTTTTGCTAGGTCTGGTCCATAAAATACGCTATTTATATCATAGTAGCTTTTACCAAGATACGCCTGCGCCTCACGGGCAAAAAACTTTACATTCTCACCGGAATTTTTGACAAATAAATAGAGTCCACCCGCCACAATATCTTTAGGAAGCATATCCGACAACGCTTTGGCGCTTGTTATTGCGGCGTTTCTTTTATCTAGCTTTAGCGATATTAGAGTTCCAATAGCAAGCGACATTGCATTTTTTTTCGGGGTATTCATAAGCCAATCAATAGAGGCAACAGAGTTATCTAGGGCAAAAGAGAGCATCGCCGCATACTCTGTTTTGTTTGCAAAATTCCCGCCTCCAAACAAATCGGCCTCCAATGAATCTTTGATTCTATCGTAAGGCGCTCCTACAATTTTTGAAGTAACTATAGAAAATATTCCGGCCTCATAATTTTTTGGATCAAAGTTGTACGCTTTTACGAAATATTTATGCGCCTCTCTAAAATCGCCACTTTGCGCATACGTAAGCCCCAAATTGTATAGAAGCACCGCATGTGTTGGATACTTTGGCTCCAACGCTTTAAAGAGTCTATTGGCGAGATAAACGCGTCCGGAGAGGGCATAATCTATTCCCCTTACCATCTCCGCATTTATTTTTGATTGCTTTGCCGCATTTTCAAGGTATCCAGTACCGGCCGCTATATCATCAACCATCAGTCCCGCTTCCCCTTTTTTGATAGAGGAGACTGTTTTGTTTGGGTTAAAAACTTTGTACGGCGCATAGTAAAACATGATTGAGGCTTCGGTTTTTGGGTTTGAAATAAACTCATTTAAAAGCTTATCTTGAATCATGTTGCTCTCAAAAGCGCGCTCTTTTAAAAATATTTGCACATCAAAAATTCTTGTAGCATTAACTTCAGATATAACCATTGCATCTTTGAGGGCATTTGAGGCTTGCAAGGGCGATTTTGCTTTTAGATATACAAGAGCCTCGGCCATAATAGCTTTTAGCTTGTCATCATCTTTTCTTTTTGCAGCTTCGAAAGAGTCGATTGCCTCTTTATATTTTCCATCTCTAGCCTGCAAAAATCCGATAGTCAAATAATTTTTATTTTTCTCTTTTTTGAGGATTTCAAGCATATCGGTACCATCATCAAACAACAGATAAGCTCTTTTTGCTATTTCGTTCGATTCTGCGTTAAAAAATTTTCCGGTAGGGGCGCTAAGCGCGGCTAACGCCTCATAATAATCACCTTCATAGTAACTAATAAGCGCATAATAGTATGAGTAAAGGGGAGAATTTACATATTTTGGGAGTGAGGCTTTAGCTAAAGATATATACTCCTTTGCCTTTTTTTTATCTCCTAATTTAAATAGACAAACAGCTGAATTTATAGCGCTAGGAAGCTCATTATCGGATGATTTTATAGAGTTTTTAAAATACTCCAAAGCCCCCTTATAATCCCCCTCCCCCATTTTGGCGACGCCAAGATTGTAATTTGACACACTCTCTGAATATACCGAAATCTCTTTGTACAACTTAAGAGCGCTCTCTTTGTCGCCGCTTTCATATAGGGCTTTTGCTTTTTCTATAAGTTGCTCTAGCTCGCTTGCCGTTATTTTTGGCTTAACGCCCGGTTTTATCTTCGGGGGCTCTGAGGCGTTTACTTCTACCTTTTCACCTTTTGGTCTATTAAGGATAATAAGCGTAATAGCGATGATAAGAATTAGCACGGCAACCGCAGGAACGCCATAAAGCATAAGCTTTTTCTTTATCCCTTTTTTGACCGTATCGCTCTCTTTTGCGTCGGCGACTTCGTCAGTAGCGGCGAAACGCTGGGCAGCCTCTGCGCCGCCCTCGTTCTCTTCGACTATTACTACCTCATCATCAGCCACGCTTTAGCTCTCCTTTATAGATATTTTTTAAGAGCGTGCGGAATTTCTATGCTCCCATCGGCTCTTTGGTAGTTTTCCATAATAGCCACAAGCGTCCTACCTACCGCAAGACTTGAGCCATTAAGCGTATGCACTAGCTTGTTCGTCTTGCCATCTTTGTATCGTATTTTTGCCCGTCTAGCCTGAAAATCGCCACAATTGGAAACCGAGCTTATCTCTCTGTACTTGTTTTGAGAAGGTATCCACACCTCTATATCCACCGTTTTAGCAGCTGAAAAACCCATATCCCCTGCGCAAAGCAACATCAATCTATGGGCAAGCCCAAGTTCACGCAGCATGCCAGATGCGCAAGCGACCATCTCGTCAAGCATCGCCATACTCTCCTCGGGCTTTGATAGCGCTACAAGCTCCACTTTGTGAAACTGATGCTGTCTTATCATCCCTCTAGTATCCCGTCCAGCGCTTCCCGCCTCTTTACGAAAACATGGAGTGTGCGCCGTCATTTTGATAGGTAGACTCTCCGCGCTCAATATCTCATCATAGTATAGGTTCGTCAGCGGCACCTCTGCGGTAGGAATCAGATAAAACGCCCTCTCCTCATCGCTCTCTAGACGAAACAGATCCTCTTCAAATTTTGGAAGTTGCCCGGTTCCTTGCATCGTATCGGCGTTTACGATAAAAGGGACGCTTACAAGCTCAAAACCTTTTGAGGTGTTGTAGTCAATCATAAAATCAATAAGCGCTCGCTCTAGTCTTGCCGCCTCCCCTTTTAACACCGTAAAGCGGCTTTTTGAGATTTTTGCCGCCCTCTCAAAATCGAGCCACCCAAGAGCCTCGCCAAGCTCCACATGGTCTTTTGGCTCAAAATCAAACGATTTTGGCTCCAATACCCTTTTTAAAAGTACATTTTCATCCTCGTCTTTGCCATCAGGCACGCTCTCATCGGGAAGATTTGGAAATGTAAGCGCAAAATCATATAGCTTAGCTTCAAGCTCTTTTGCCCTTGCCTCATATTCGCTAGCCTCAGCTTTTAGCTTGTCAAGCTCCGTTTTTAGCTCACCCGTATCGATACCATCTTTTTTGTACTGCCCAAAAAGCCTACTTTTTTCATTTTGAAGAGCCAAACACTCCTCCATCTTCTTTTTGGCCTCTTTGGCGTCAAAAGCAAGCTCTTTGAGGGATACAAGAAGCCTTTCGTCTATATTTCTTTTTTTAAGTTTCGTCGCCACCTCTTCAAAATTGTTTTGCAAAAGCCTTACATCTAACATCTACTTATTTTCCTCATCTTCCACTATTTTTACCGTATCGTTCTCTTCTACTATTTTAAATTTATGCTTGCCGCAAAAATCATTATTCATAACCTCTAGCATCTCTTTTGCTTTTTTTAGCGCCTGTTCTTTTGTGCTAAACTTCAATGAAGCGTCAAGCTTTGACCTCGTAAAACAACCGCATCTTTTTTCTACTTCCAAACTCGCCATTTTTATAATACTCCTACAACATCTCTTACTTTTTCCAATATCGGCGCCGCCTTAGCTCTAGCTTTTTTAGCTCCGCTTTTTAAAATATCCCTTACCTCATCTTTATGTGCTAGGTAGTACTCTCTTTTTTCGCGATATGGCTCAAAGTAACTCCATATCTTCTCTTTTAGCTCCGCCTTAAAGACACCATACCCCTCGCCCCCTTTTTTATACCTATCTTTTAAGCTTTCTAGCTCATCTGCTGAATAAAATAGCTTTGATATTGCAAACACATTGCACTTTTCAGGGTCTTTTGGGTCCTCTACTGGTGTAGAGTCTGTAACTATTTGGTTTACCCTTTTTTTGAGCGTTTTTTCATCGCAAAAAATATCTATTGTGTTATTGTAGCTTTTACTCATCTTGGCGCCATCCGTCCCAGGCACAGTCGCCACATCTTCATCTATGCTGGCTTCTGGCAATTTAAATATCTCGCCGTACTGGTTGTTAAACTTTTGCGCTATATCCCTAGTTATTTCAAGGTGTTGTATCTGATCTTTGCCCACCGGCACAATATCTGCATTAAAGAGCAATATATCCGCCGCCATAAGTACCGGATAACTAAAAAGCCCGTGATTTGCCGCTATCCCTCTGGCCGTCTTATCCTTGAAGCTATGCGCCCGCTCCAAAAGTCCCATCGGGGTAAAGTTGGAGAGTATCCAATATAGCTCCAAAACCTCAGGAAGGTCAGATTGCACCCAAAATATCGCTTTACTTGGGTCAATGCCGAGAGAGAGCATATTGATAGCCGCATTTATCGTATTTTCACGAAGCGCTTTGCCATCCGAAAGCGAGGTCATTGCATGATAGTTGACGATAAAAGCGTAAAGCTCACCTCTCTCTTGGTTTTCCACCATCCGTTTTATCATCCCAAAATAGTTGCCTATATGTAGTTCGCCAGAGGGTTGAATGCCTGAAAGTATTTTCATTAATAGTCCCGAAAAATAAAAATATTACGCAAAAAATTTCTCTAGTATTGTATAAGAACAGAGATAAAACCCACCATCAACACTTGCTTCAGAAACTTTATAAGTAGTTTGGAGTACAATTGTTGGTTTTTATTTTAAAAAATATATCGTTACGATACAAAGGATAAGTTAAAGTGAATATACACGCCTTAAGAAATATGAAGTCGAAAGACTCAGAGCTCAAAGAAACGCTAAAAAAATCAAAAGACTCTTTTTATTACGCCGGTTTTGTTAGTATGTTTATAAACATATTAATGTTGGTGCCCTCTCTTTATATGTTGCAGCTATATGACAGAGTTCTTGCTAGTAGGAGCGAATACACACTTTTGATGCTAACGATTATCACGGTGGCGCTGTTTGCTATGCTGGGTTCCTTGGAGATTGTTCGTTCCCGTATTTTGGTGAGAGTGGGCAACAAAATAGACGCTGAGCTTAGTGGAAGAATATTTAACGCAATGTTCGAATTGGCAAACAAATATCCAGGACGAGCTTCTTCGCAAGCGATGAACGACCTTACACAGATTAGGCAGTTTATGACCGGCACCCCGCTATTTGCATTTTTTGATGCCCCATGGATGCCTATATACATTGGAATACTATTTATTTTTGACGTATATTTCGGTATTTTTGCGATTTTTGCCTCCATCGTTATACTCTCTCTTACGCTTATAAATGACAAAAAAACCAAAGAAGAGCTTGAAAACTCCAACAAGGTGTACCAAAACTCTATGAATTTTATAAACCACAGCCTTAGAAACGCTGAAGTCATCGAGGCGATGGGTATGCATGAAAATGTAAGAAAAAGATGGTTTGCAAAATATGCGGAATTTTTGAATAGACAATCAAAAGCAAGCGACGAGGCAGGACTTTGGGCAAATATCTCCAAGACGCTTAGAATGCTATTTCAATCGCTCATTTTGGGTCTTGGGGGCTGGCTTGTTATCGAGGGGCATTTGACCCCTGGTATGATGATAGCTGGTTCTATAATTATGGGTAGAGCGCTTGCTCCGCTTGACCTCCTTACTAACACTTGGAAACAGTTTATTAACGCAAAACAGTCGTATTTTAGGCTAGAGGCGCTACTAAACGACTTTCCTAAAACCAAAGCCCCGACACCGCTACCTGCGCCAAAGGGTAATATAAGCGTAGAAAACCTTATAGTGCTACCGCCAAACTCGCAGATACCGTCATTAAAAGGCATTACGATGAGTATCTCGGCAGGAGAGCTTGTAGCCGTCATAGGGCCAAGCGCCGCAGGTAAATCAACCCTTGCTAGAACAATACTTGGCGTGTGGCAACCGCATTCCGGAAAAGTGAGAATAGACTCGGCAGAGCTAAGCCACTACAACAAAACTGAACTCGGTAAGTATATCGGATACCTACCACAAGATATAGAGCTATTTGAGGGTACAGTAAGTGAAAATATCGCTAGATACAATGACCCAGATCCTGAAAAAGTAGTAGCGGCGGCTCAAATAGCGGGCGTTCACGATATGATTTTGCACCTTCCAAAAGGGTATGATACACCTATTGGAGCAGGCGGCGCTACGCTATCTGGCGGGCAAAGACAGAGGATAGGTCTAGCAAGAGCGCTTTATGATTTTCCAAAGATAGTAGTGCTAGATGAGCCAAACTCAAATCTAGACGACATCGGCGAGCAAGCGCTTGTGAATGCAATACTCTATCTAAAACAAAAAGGTACGACCGTAATTCTAATTACGCATAGGCCGGCAATCCTAAACATAACCGATAAAATAGCGCTTTTGGTAGACGGTACGCTAAAAATGTACGGTCCTAGCGCAGATGTAATAGCAGCGCTTACGCCGCAACCTGCCGGGCAAGTTGCAAAACAACCAACAAATAACGGTGGAGCAGCACAACAATGAAAAAACAACCGATAGAACTTATACAAAATGGCGTAACAGTAGCGCCAGACACTGACGACAAAAAATATAAAAAAATAGCCCTAATTATCATAGCCGGCTTTTTTGGCTTATTTGTAATCTGGGGGAGTTTTGCCAAGCTTTCAAGCGCCGCGAGCGCACCCGGTAGAGTCAGTGTAGCCCTAAATCACAAAACAATACAAAGCTTAGAGGGGGGCGTAGTTAAAGAGATACTTGTCAACGACGGCGACCATGTAAACGCCGGACAGACGCTAATCAGGCTAGAAAGCTCAAAAGCAGCCTCAGAGCTTGGAGCCGTAGAATCGCAATATCTAGAGCTACTTGCTATGGAATCTAGACTTTTAGCAGAGAAAGATGGCAAAAGCAAAATCTCTTTTAACGAAGAACTAACAAGCAAAGGCAACGATACCCTAAAACAAACGCTTATAAAAAATCAACAGTTTGAATTTGAATCCAGAAGAGGACTTCAAAACCAAGAGCTAAAAATATACGAAGAGAGAATTGCGCAACTAAAACAACAAATAGATGGACTAAAAGCAACCATAAAAGCCAAAGAAGATCTTTTGGCCTCATACAAAGAAGAGGTAAAAGAGTGGACTGCACTCTATAAAGAGCAGTTAATAGACAAGATGCGACTTAGAGATGTTATAAGAGAGCAAACAAGACTGGAAGGGGATATAGCGGCGCAAAAGGCTGAGCTCTCTAGAGCTTCTATACAAATATCAGAGATAAACGCCCAAATGATGGCTAAAAAACAAGACTACCAAAAAGAGATAAGCTCAACGCTAAGAGATGTGCAAACAAAACTATCTGACTATAAAGCAAGAGTAACGGCTCTTAGAGAGGCGTTTGCTAGAACGGAACTGAAAGCGCCGGTAAGCGGAAGAGTGGTAAATCTCTCAATACACACGGTAGGCGGCGTAGTGCCTCCAGGGAAACCTATAATGGATATAGTACCAGACGGCGAACACTTAGTGATAAGTTGCAAACTAAATCCAACAGATATCAACAATGTCCACAAAGGTCTTGAAGCAAAAGTTTCATTTCCAAGCTTTGCGCATATAAGATCCCTAAAAGACATTGAAGGCAAAGTCATAGATGTTTCCGCCGATACTTTATATGATGAGGTCTCTAGGATGAGCTACTATGAGGTCAAAATAGAGCTAACAAAAGCGGCTGAAGCAGAACTAATAAAACACAAACTAGAGCTAATCCCAGGTATGCCGGCGGATGCTATGATAATTACCGGAGAGAGAACATTCTTTGAATATATGGTCAAACCTATAACGGATATGTTCAAAAAGGGAATGCGTGAGCAGTAAGCAAGGGGTAAAAATGAAAAAAAGTATTGGCTGTATCGGAGTGTCTCTTTTACTCTCTTCAGCGCTTTATGCTGATGAACTACTAAATCTAACAGATGCGTATGCGCTGGCGCTCAAAAATGAATCAAAGATAAAAAGCGCCCTATACAGGGCGGAATCGTCAGAGGAGATGGTAGCCCAGGTGCGCTCTAGGCTTTTGCCGCAAGTGCAATACTCATACTCTACTGGAAACTCTGATTATCAGGTAAACTACTATCCTAAGCCTACAAAAGAAAAATATACTTACAACCAAATTTCGATCAATCAACCAATATACCACCCGGAATATTGGTCGGCGGCGTCTCAAGCATACAAAAAAAGAGACGGAGCAAAGCTGGAGTATCAAAAACAGACGCAAGAGCTGGGTCTTGATCTCGCAAAGGCATATTTTGCGCATCTAAAGACAAAAAAAGAGGAGTCTTTAGCAAAGACTCAAATGGAGCAGTACGAAAGCAAATACAAACAACTAAACGAAATGCTTGCCACTGGACTATCAAACAAAATAGATACACTTGAGGCAAAAATAGCGTACGATAAAGCAAAAGCGGAGTGGCTAACAAAGCAAAAACAGCTATCCGTTACAAAACTTGCTCTTGAGAGGTTTATAGGCGTCTCTTTGGATGATAAAATACTTTTGGAGCCAGAGAAAATCAACACAAAAGCGCTTAGCGCAAACAAAGAAGAGTGGCTTGCCAAATTAGCTTCAAATATGGATATAAAACTAGCGGAAATTTCAAAAGAGGTTGCAAGAAAAGAGGTTAGAGTCAGATTTTATGACCATTTCCCAAAAGTAGATCTCAGGCTTTCAAGCACCAACACAGATACAAAAGACCCCTCCGCTAGAAAATATGATAAAAGCGCTTTTCTTAATGTCACAATTCCAATTTTTCAGGGCGGATATACCACAGCGAGAGTAAGCGAAGCAAAGCTATTGCTAAATGCCGCATCAGAGGATCTAGAGGGGGCTACGAAAGAGGCTAAGCTAAAGTTTGAAGACCTCTGGTCTAGAAGAGAGCTTGCCATAGAGTATACGAATCTCTACAAAGAGAACGAAAAAGCCTCCGAGCTACATCTGCAAGCGGTAGAAAAAGCTTATGCCGCCGGACTCAAAAGTATAGTAGATTTGCTAGAAGCAAGAGCAAAGTTATACCAAGCAAAAAAAGAGCTACTTGATGCAACATACGAGTTAATAAACAACCAAATGGAGCTGCTCGCCATAGTAGGCGAACTCAATATGGACAAACTAAGAGAGCTTGAAAAAAATATTTACGGGGACAACTAATAGGCGCCATTTTGTTTGAAGACAACCCTTATGGTCCTTAAAAGTATGACAATATCTAGCCATACAGACCAATTGAGAGCGTACCAAACATCCATACCAAGTCTCTCATCAAATGTAAGCTCATTTCGTCCCGATACTTGCCAAAGTCCGGTAATACCGGGCTTAGTCTCCAAAATATACTCTTTTTTATCCCCCATATCCACCGCTTCGCTAGGTAGATATGGTCTTGGTCCAACAATACTCATCTCCCCTTTTAGCACATTAAATATCTGCGGCAGTTCATCTAAAGAGAGCTTCCGAATGATTCTACCGACTCTAGTTACTCTAGGGTCTAGTGATTTTAATTTTTTATATACCATCCATTCATAGTTGGCATCTGCATTTGACGCCAGATACTCACGGAGTATTTTGTCAGAGTCTTCATACATACTCCGAAATTTGTATACAAAAAACTCTTTACCGCCCACTCCCAGTCTTTTTTGGACAAAAATAGCATTGCCTTTTGAGTCTAAGCGAATTGCAATGGCTATAACAGTAAGTAAAACTAATAGAATCGGGAGTAACGCAATAGCAATAAACAAATCAAACACACGCTTCAAAAAAATATTTGTCTCAGATTTTAGATTATTTTTGACGGTAAGAAAAAAAGTCCGTTCGTCAAAAGAGTAGTTAAACTCTGTATTTAGTACAGCCAAACCGTCTATATTGGGCGCCAATATCACATTTTTTGCTAACTTTTGCAAGCTCATTAACTCTTTGGCGCTTATATCATCGCATACGACAATCGTCTCACTATTTTTCTTTGAGATCAAAGAGCAAACTTCAGATATTGTGGGCGTAAAAGAGGCGACTTTGTACCCCAAATAGTTATCAGCCGCAAATTTTTCAGAGAGTTCATAAGCTTTTTTGCTAGCGCCTACAATAATAACTCTCTCACCCCAAACTCCAAGCTTATAAAGCTTCTTTTTGAACCAGAGCTTTGAAGCTGGAACCAACAACATCGTAAAACCAACACCACACAAAAGTCCGACTCTCGACAAATCATGCTCAAGTTTGAAAATAGCGGTTATAAAAAAGAAAATTACCACAAAGACAAAAGCGGCGCGCACTATTTCTTTAGTTTCATCCCAAAAGCCAATCCTTTTTCGATAAAGCCCTCTAAGATAGAACAAAAAAACAAAAAAAAGCGCAAAAACTGCATAAAACCACATTTTACCAGCGAATAATAACACAGCGCCATCAAGACTAAATTTTGTCCAAAACAGATAGCGTATAAAAAATCCGCAAGCCATAGAGCAAAAAACTACTACATAGTCAAACAGCGCAAGCCCAAAAAAAACAAAAAATTTGCGTCCAAACATATACACTCTTACTTAATCCTTTGTATCCATTATACCAAGCCTCTAACAAAAATATGGTTTTGCTATAATTTTCGATATGAAAAAAAAGATAGAAGACAAAATAGCAAAAACATTTACCTGCACATACGACCAAAAAGAGGATAGAATCAAACTCACGCTAAATTATCAAGACCCTGTAGAAAGAGTGGATTTTTGGATAACTAGAAGCTTTTTGCTTCGTCTTTTGCCACTACTTTCCAAATTTGGTTCGGCAAAAGATGAGATGAGCGTTGTAAGCGGCAATCAAACCAACGAAGAGGTTGCCCCTGCGCCGTCAACGCCGACGGATGAGTCTATGCTAATGCTAACGCAAAAAGAGCCTATTCTTTTGGAACAGGTTGATTTTGGTAAAAGCGAAAGAGGCGTAAATATCGTTTTTTCGAGTCCGCTTAGCCCCAGATATACCGCCTTACTAAAAGCGCAAGAGGTAGACACTCTAGCAAATCTGCTTATCAAGGCCGCCCCAACCTACGAGTGGGGAATAGGTCCTTGGTGGCGCTAGCTACAAAACCTTATTAGTTTTTGAATCAAATATATCTTTTATTTCGCATGTCATAGGCTCTTCCACAGTCGCCGCAGCTTCTATCTTACCGCTTGTGAGATTGATAAGCTTAATGTAGACTATCACTCTTTCGTCGGTAACGGCATAAGTGCCCACAAATGCAAGCTCAGCCCCTAGCTCATCTCTTAGGCTGTCGCTTTTTGTACGGCTAAGTAGTGTTACGCCATCCTCCCCTATTTTAAAATATTTTGAGGTTTCGACTTCTATTATTTTGAATTTTCTATTTGCGGCAAGTTCGTTTTTAAGAGCGCTTGAGAGGATAAAACCTAGCTGATTTTTGTTTGATAAATTCTCTACATTCACAAAATCAGTTACCACAACCTCTTGCCCCATACCGCTTTTGTCACTGATTTGGGAGGTTATCTTGGAGAGCGCCTTACTCATCATTGAATCAAAATCTATCTTTTTGTGTGAATATTCTTTGCCAAATGGGCTAGCGCCACACGGAGAGTTAAAACTAGGAGCAGAACAACCGCCAAACGCCAAAAGAGTTGCAAAAAAGAGAGCAAGTTTTGCTATTTTCATTTTGTCGCCTCGCTACTCTCTTTTTGTTGCGCTATTAGTTTTATCGGTTTTTTTTGATGCGCTTTGCCCGCAAGTTCACTACTTGATATATTGATCATCGACACTGATAACACAGAGCCATTATCAAGATCTAAAAGCCTTGCATTTACCATAAGCCCCCCTTCTATCTCATCGTACACGCCCACAACCGCATACCTAGTGGCTAGCGCCGCTCTAAAATTTTTTATATCCCTAGAGAGAGCAAATTCTCCTTGCTCAGACATTGACGGAAGTACGCTTTTTTGGCTTTTTAGCTCTACCGTTTCCACGCCGGATGAGCGAAGTTTTGACGATAGCGTCTCCGCAAATACCCTGCCAAAATCAGATGTCTTGCTTACATCAGCGTTAGATACGAAAGAAGCTACACTAACTTTTGCGCTTTTTACCTGCGCCATTGCAGAACAGGTTAGCAAATCTTTTGCTGCCTTGCTGGTTGCATCATCTAGCGAAGATGCGCTAGACATCGCCGTCGGCGCTTTGAAAGTTTTTATAACATTACCGTTTTTGTCCACTATCTCACACTTATCGGCACATCCAGCGCCAAAAATAAGAGAAAAAGCAATTGCAAGAAAATTATAATACTTCATCGAACATCTCTCTATCGTGATTTTTGTATATTCTATTATTTAAGAGTTTAAAGCGCCAATATATCAAACAAACTTCCCTTTAACACACTATACATCGGCCTTTTTGCTACCGCCCCGTACTCAGCAGTTGATATAGGGGTAACAATGCGGCATTTTCTCTCACTCTTTGGCACACTATCCACTATACGCTTAGCAAACTCATACCATGTAGTTTCATTTTCGTCTATTAGATGATATATCCCGCTCTTTTGTTTTAACTCTGTAGTAGATCTTGAGAGTATCTGCGCTGTTTTTTGCGCTAACCATACAGCGTCATTTGGTACGCCTCTTTGGTCTGATACTATGCGCAGCTCCTCTTTTTCTTTTGCAAGTCTCTCAATGGTGCGATAAAAATTGGCTCCATAACTTTTATGATACACCCAGCTTGTGCGAAATATTAGATAGTCGCAACCGCTATATTTGATAGCCTCCTCGCCCATAAGCTTTGAGTAACCATAAAAGTTTATCGGGTTTGGCGTATCTGTTTCTATGTACGGCGTGGTTTTTGTGCCGTCAAATACATAGTCGGTGGAGTAGTGAATAAGCAAGGCGCCTATTTTTGAAGCCTCTCTTGCCATAACTGCTGGGGCTGAAGCGTTAGCGGTAAAACAAGCTATTTCGTCGCTCTCAGCCTTGTCTACAGCCGTATAAGCGGCGGCGTTTACAATAATGTCTGGTGTTAGCTCTTTTATTTTTGTTGCTAGGGCTGATAGGTTTGAAATATCAAGTTCGCTTCTATCAAAAGCCGCAAATGGACTTAACGCCTTATTTAGCTCATACCCCAGCTGCCCACTTTTGCCAATAAGGAGTATGCGGCTCATTCAAACACCCTTGCATCCTTAAAAGTGGAGGCCGCCTTGTCTTTTTCGGAGATAATAATTTTGTCGTGCGGCACGCCCCAATTTATTCCAAGTGTGGGATCATTAAAGCAAATCGCCCCCTCTGACTCTTTTGAGTAGTAGTTGTCCACTTTGTATTGAAATATCGCCCTCTCAGATAAAACCACAAAGCCGTGTGCAAACCCTCTAGGGATAAACAACTCTCTTTTGTTTTCGGCGGAGAGCTCTATCGATACATATTTACCAAATGTTGGACTTTTTCGCCTTATATCTACGGCGACATCAAGGACTTTTCCATCTATCACCCGCACAAGTTTGCTTTGGGCGTATGGTGGAAGCTGATAGTGTAGTCCCCTTAAAGTACCATAAACAGAATACGACTCATTCTCCTGAAGCCACTCGATATTTGCCACATTGGCGCAAAAAAGGTCGTGGCGGTAGCTCTCAAAAAAATAACCCCGCTCATCACTCCAAACTTTTGGTTCTATAATGACAACCTCTGGAATGTCGGTCTTAATAAAATTCATTGTGCATCTTCCAATATCTTCATGAGATATGCGCCATAACCATTTTTGGCTAGCGGAGCGGCTAACTCTTCTAGCTTTGAAGCGTCTATGTATCCATATTTGTAGGCTATCTCTTCTGGGCAAGCTATCTTAAACCCTTGCCTCTCCTCAATAATACGGACAAAATTTGAGGCCTCCAGCATACTCTCGTGTGTACCTGTATCTAGCCAAGCGTAACCTCTTCCCATTATCTCCACATTTAGTGCGCCATTTTTAAGATAAATTTCATTTACATCGGTTATTTCTAACTCCCCTCTTGATGATGGCTTGATAGATTTGGCAATAGATACAACATCGTTATCATAAAAATAAAGCCCTGTAACTGCATAGTTTGACTTTGGATTTTTCGGTTTTTCTTCTATACTTATGGCTTTTTGGTTTTTATCAAACTCCACCACCCCAAAACGGTGTGGGTCGCTTACATGGTAGGCAAATATAGTAGCCCCCTTTTTTCTATCATTTGCGCTTTTTAAAAGCTCAGTTAGTCCGTGTCCGTAATAGATATTATCCCCAAGAATCAAGCAACAATTATCTGAGCCTATAAACTCCTCTCCAAGTATAAACGCCTGCGCCAAACCGTCCGGACTAGGTTGAATCGTATATGAAATATTTAGCCCCCATTGGCTCCCATCCCCCAAAAGAGCTTCAAAACGAGGGGTATCTTGAGGTGTGGATATAATAAGAATGTTTCGTATGGCTGAAAGCATTAGCACACTTAGTGGATAGTATATCATCGGTTTATCATATATCGGAAGAAGTTGCTTTGAGACGCTAAGGGTCGCTGGATACAATCTTGTGCCGCTGCCGCCTGCTAGTATAATCCCTTTTCTGCTCATTTTTGATATTCTCCCAAGCGGATGGCATCTACCCACTCTTTGTTATTTAGATACCACTCTACCGTTTTAGCAATTCCGCTCTCAAATGTCTCCTCTGGTTTCCATCCAAGCTCTTTTTGAAGCTTTGAAGCATCTATAGCGTAGCGGCGATCGTGTCCAGCCCTATCTGCTACAAATGCAATTAGAGAGCGTGTGGATACCCCTTTTGAGGCTGGGCAAAGAGGGTATTTGAGTTTTAAATCATTGTTATTTTCAAAAAGCTTGTCGATAATGGCGCAAAGCGTATTTACAACTTCTATATTTGTCTTTTCGTTGTGTCCGCCTATGCAATATGTCTCTCCTATTTTTCCCTTTTCAAAGACAAGTTTTAGCGCTCTTACATGATCGTCCACATAAAGCCAATCTCTTATATTTAAGCCATCTCCATAAACAGGTAGAGGCTTGCCCTCTAGTATATTTAGTATCATAAGCGGAATTAGCTTTTCTGGAAAATGATACGGACCGTAATTGTTTGAGCAGTTGGTAATAATAGTTGGCAAACCATAAGTGTGATGCCAGGCGCGCACAAGATGGTCGGAGGAGGCTTTGGAGGCAGAATACGGAGAGCGTGGGTCATATGCGCTAAATTCGTTAAAGTATCCATCTTCGCCAAGGGAGCCAAATACCTCATCGGTGGATACATGATGAAAGCGAAAAGAGGTTTTTGCCTCACCCTCCAAAGAATCAAAATAGACCCTTGAGGCCTCCAAAAGGGTATATGTACCGATAATATTAGTCTCTATAAATTTAGCTGGACTACTAATGGAGCGGTCTACATGCGACTCTGCGGCTAGATGGAGTATGCCTGTCGGACGATGCCTCTCAAACAAAGCATCTATAGCCTTCCTATCACAAATATTGGCTTTACAAAAAACATATCTATCGCTATTTGATACCTCTGCAAGATTTGAGAGGTTGCCGGCATATGTCAAAGCGTCGATGTTGACGATATGATAGTCTGTGTGTTTAATGAGATAACGGATAAGGGCTGAACCTATAAAGCCTGCGCCACCAGTTATAAAGAGTTTGTTGTTCATTGGCGCCCCATCTCTTCTACAATCTCTATTTGCTTAGGCAGACACACTCGTTTTAAATCATACTTAGAGACAATTGTCTCTCTAGCATTTTTCCTTATATCTTGAAGCGACTCTTTATTTTCTAGCATAAAAACAACTTCCATCTTCTCTTGCGCCCACTTTGGCGCAACCATCTTTTGCCAGTGTGTGGGGGTAATTATTTTGTCGCTATTTTCGTAGCTTAAAAGCAGGTGTGCATTTTTGAGCCTTACTTTTGCGTAATACTCAAAGCTATTTTCATTAAATTCCGGATCAAAACCAACATCCACGCCTCTAGGGTGGTAGTAAAACTCGTGAAAAGAGATTATTTTGGCGTCAAAAAACACATCTTTTAATAGTAGCGACTCTCCCCAGCCGGGATGGACGCATATTATATCTGGCGTAAAACCTCTTTCTTTTAGCTTTAGGCAAGCTCTCGCAGCCCCTTTGGCTCTTATTACTTTGGTTTCAAATTCTGCCGCCCATGGGTGTAGAGCCGGAGCCAAATATTTATACTGACCTGGAAAATTTTGATGGATAAATAAAATATTCATAAACTATGCCGGTATATGACCTACGCTAAGCCTTCTTATATCATCCTCATTTAGCTCCTCTTTTGAAGCTACCGCCCACAAATCAAAAAAACCAGCCCTTGCTTTATCAGTCATCGTCCCTATAATAGCTTTCGTCAATATCAAATCGTATTTCTTGCCACTCGTCAGACGCAAATATAGATGTAGTTTGGGTTTTGTTTTTTGGTCCACACCCAATGTGCAAAAATGTTTTCATAGTTTCTTTCTTTTTTTATTTGTATATTGAATGCTTAAATTCTTTTTTCTATAACTGAGCAATCCAGATCAGCGCTTTAGCACAACAAGCGCCGGTTGTTAAAGCAACTAACTTGGTCATTATACTATATGATCCCAAAAACAATTTTTTCTAAATCGTAACTGACCTTACGCACTAAAAGTGCGTAAGAACCTCTTTTTCTCCTGCGTTAGCAGGTAGCTTTAGGGGGTTGTAGGGACATTTATGTCCCTGCCACAAATACGGGCTTTGCTTGTATTTGTGCGTAACATCAGATCGTAATTTGATGCAACAAAAATTATCAGGACTTATTCGGACTAATGAAGTGTACAGGATGCCTATTTTATAATGGTTTAAAAGACTTTTTAGGAGTTATCTGGAAGTATCTATGGCGGACAGAGAGGGATTCGAACCCTCGAAAGCCTTGCGACTTTACACGCGTTCCAGGCGTGCTCCTTCAACCACTCGGACACCTGCCCATAAAAACCGGAGGGTGCAATTATACAAGCTTATTGTTTAAACGGTTTTAAAGCGCCAATCATATAAAATTCAGTCAAGCTCTTTTCGGACCTGTGCGACGCGCTTAAGGGGCAGCGGGTCAGGGTAGGAATACAGCAGCCCACCTTTTAGGTGCGGGCGCCGCAGTCATCCGGAGAGAGCCCTTTATTTCTCCCAACTTATCATCGCCCAATATGTAGGCTTTTGAGGTTTTTTGCGAAACTCCTCACTTTCAAACAGCTTTTTTAGTCCGGCTATTTCGCGCTCGCTCATCTCGCCGATACTCCAATATGTGCTCTCTTTAAATGCCTCAAAATCATTCCAATTAATTTTTTTATTTTCGCTTTTTATGTAATCTAATCGTGGATTGATGCCCATTGAGTATAGGATATTGACTATGTATATGTAATCTGGTTTTGGGTGCATCTGCCTGCCCATTGCCTCTAGCACCTCGGTATCTACGAAACTCCCACCTACTTTATATGTTAGATACACCCTTTTATTTGCCTTTGAGTTTAGCTTTTCAAGCGCCACAGCCATATCATCAACCTCCATAGAACGGCTAGCTACGACTATGTCGGCATTTGGCAGAGCGCTCCAATCATCCTCCCATGAAGCTTGTATTGTCTTTATATTATCTATTTTTTTGTTTGCGGCATTTTCGTTTACGCAGCGGAGCATCTCCTCTGAATAATCCATTGCATAGACTTTTTCTAATTTGCGAGCAAACCTAAGGGCGAGATTGCCAGGACCACAGCCAACATCTAAAAGCGTAGAGCACTCTTTTGTGTCGACGCGAGCTAAGAACTCTTCGTTGTAGATACTTTGGTGGATACGAGAGTCCATATCTTTGGCTTTTGCATTCCAATCCTCTTTTGTTTTCGGTTTGAAAGTGGATACAGCTTTTTGTTGTTTGTAAAGTGCGTTAAAATCGATATTTAGAATGTTCATAAAAGAGCCTTTGGTTATTTGGCGAAAATTATACACACACGGAATAAAAATAACACATACAAAAGGTTATTTTGTTCCAAGCTGTGCTATCCATTCCAGCTGCTTAGGCAGACACACAGTTTTTAGGTCATAATTTGCTTGGGCAAAGGCGCGCGCATTGGCGCCTAAGCGTTGTCTTTCGCTAGCATTGGCAAGTAACTCAGCGATTTCATCGGCAAGTGTTTGATGGTCGAAGAAATTAACCAATCTGCCGGTTTCATTATGAATAATGGCTTCGTGTAAAGGTTGAGTGTCGCTGGCGACGATGGCGCAGCCAATACTCATGGCTTCGAGCAAACTCCAGCTTAAAACAAAGGGATAGGTTAGGTAAACGTGAACACTAGAGAGTTGCAGTATGGGGATAAAGTATTGATAAGGCAAGTTGCCTAAAAAATACACCCGTTGCCAGTCGCTGTCTGAGATGTGAGGTCGCACTTCATTGATAAAGATATCTTTCCATTTTTGTCCGTTTTCTGGACGAGCGCCATAGCTAACATCATCGCCACCAACAATGAGTATGCGCGCATTAGAGCGTAATTTAAGTAGTTTTGGTAAGGCGCGCATAAAGATGTGGTAGCCGCGATAGGGTTCGAGGTTGCGATTGACAAAGGTCACCACTTCATCGGCTTTGGTTAGGGTAATGCTATTGCCTGTGCTAGCATTAATCGTTAGGCTGACGTGAGGATTGGGTGAGAGTGTGTGGGTGTCGATACCATCGTGCACCACCGTGATTTTACTGCGGAAGGCGTCGGGAAAGGTGCTCGCTTGCCAGTGAGTTGGTGAAATGCCAGCATCGGCAATGTCAAAGTGCAAGAGATTGTTAAGGTTTTTTAGTTTTAGGCGACAGGCATCACCAGGATCTTTGACAGGAAATTCTGGGTCAAAGCCAACATCGGCGCCTTGTGGGTGATAGTAAAATTCGCAATAAATGCCGAGCTTCGCCTGCGGCCAGACTTCTTTTAGAAACAGACTTTCGCCCCAGCCTGGGTGGGCGATGATGACGTGGGGCTCAAAGCCTTGTTCTTTGAGTTTCAGGGCAGCACGAAAACAGGCTTCGCCGCGAATGACTTTGGTTTCAAAATCGCTTACCCATGGGTGGACATTGGGGGTAGTGCTGCGACTTGCGCCATAAGGGATAAGCTTTACCCCTTGCCAGTCTTTGGCAGTGGTCTTTTGCATAGTCATGGCAAGAACTTGATGTCCTTGCTGAACCAAGGCTGGGGCGAGATATTTAAACTGACCGGGGAAGTTTTGGTGGATAAAGAGGATGTTCATGCGCTTACCTTTAGGACACCGAGTTTGACGAGCCAGACCAGAGAGCGAAAGACGAAAGCTTGACGCTCAGGGGGAAGGGTGGCAATAAGCTCGAAAGCCGGCTTAGGTTGGCTGGCGGCGTTGAGTACTGTCTGCAACTGATCAAGATAGACAAAGTTATGGAACCACCCAAAATAACGCTTGACACCATTTTCTTCTCTTATCGTTTATTGCACTAATATTAACTCAGGTTGATAGGGCAGTAGCGATTTTGTTTCAATCATCCGCTCTAACTCGTCTAGTGTTGAAGCAATATCATGCCAAGGCAAAGATAGATTGATCAGATTATACTGCCACCACTGCACCCGATTTAGCCGCTCAATAAGTTGTTCACTAAAGCGCATGCGAATGCATTTTGCTGGTACACCACCAACGATACTAAAGTCTGGTATGTCTTTGGTCACAACACTCCCTGCCCCAATCACGCAGCCATTACCAATGCGTACACCACTCTTAATTTTAACGCCAGATCCAATCCAAACATCATGACCGATAATCGTTGGTTTTATTTTATCGCTGTAAGGCAGCAAACAGTTAGAGTCGCTACGAAATGGAGACATAAAAATATTTTCATAAGTGAATGGGTGCGTGCTCAATCGGTCGGTGGGATGCGAAGAGAGAATAAAAACATTATCGCCGATGGAACAATATCGGCCGATGTGTACGGAATGCAAGGTTGTATTGGGTGCGATGTACGAAAAAGAATCTATTTCCCCATTAAAAATGGCGCAACGATATAATTTTACAGGCGGACGAAACCGAAAGGGCAGGGATAAGTTAGCGCCGACTTGAGCCTCTAAGCCTTTCGCTGCAAGCAATTTGACATGGTTTTCTTCTAAGATCATTATGATACTAAACTCCTATATAAAATTGACATGGCGCATACCGCTTTATTACCGATCATTTTTAACTATGGCACCCCCAGAGTCAATACAAAAAACAGTGCGACGATTAATATAAACCCCTCAGCAAACATTTGCTTAACCATAACCAAAACCGTCCGCACCGTCAAGAATGCCAACAACCGACCAAAACCCATCAGTGATACCTGTTTTCGCATCACTCAACAGTGCGATATCCGCTCGCCACAAAACATCTGATCGTTGGTTACATTTGTAAAGCCAATACACATACATAAAATAGCGCCTGACACCCTTTTTATTCTTCTGATGTTTTATAGATAGAATAAAAAATAGATGCCACGAATGCCAAACAGGCACATAAAAGCGCTAAAAGCGCTATATTCATTATAACTTCCTTATCTCTTTTGTTTTTTTGGAAATTTCCTTTGATAAAATAACTATAATCAATGATAATAAAAATACGACACATATTCCAATGTAAAAAATAGCATCCACTTTCGACGCATCATAACGACTGACTAATCCGCCAATCAATACAACAATAGTTGTAAACGCAAGAGTAAGCCATACTCTAAGTATAGTTAATATCTCTTTTACTTCATCTAGTTTGCTGATATGAAAATTATAGCAGAGAAAATAAAAATTAGATATATTTTAATTTGCAAAATGTATAATCATTATAATACATTTTTAGGATTATCACATGGAAGCAAGTATCGTAGATTTGAGATATAAAACCACAGAGATTGTGGCTGCTCTTGATAGAAACGAGAGTGTAAATATTTATTATCATGGAGCCTTGAAAGGCATTATAAATCCTATCACAACCGCCAAAAAGAGTAAGAATGTAACAAAACATCCGTTTTTTGGTATGGCAAGAGATGAAACCATCAGCGTCGAAGAACAGATTAACAATCTTAGAATGGCAAGAATCTAATGCTTTTTGATACGGATATTCTTATTTGGATTCAAAGAGGCAATGAAAAAGCCGCTTCAATGCTAGAAAACGATGAGCGCCCAGCTATTTCCACTTATACATACATGGAATTGCTCCAATGTATGCAAAACAAAAAACAGCACAAACAAACAAGGGACTTTCTAAAGGATATGGATATAAAAATATTGCCCCTTTCACATATCATCGGTCAAAGAGCTGCAGTCTATGTCGAAGAATATGGTTTATCGCACAGTATGAGAGCAGGAGATGCTATTATTGCCGCTACGGCTATTGAATACAATTTGCCGCTTTGTTCAGGCAATAAAAAACACTTTCGTTGTATTAAAGAGCTTGATTTTGTTGAGTTTAGAGCTTAGACTTCATTCGCCGTTTGCCGCACACTGCAAAAGGTGCTTGGTAGCTTTGTTTCGCTAAGAAAATTAAGAAAATGCATAAAAGAGCGCTTTTTACTTTTCTATGGTTGTCAACTGATTGAAGCCATAGTAAAAAACTGCCACTATAAGTACAATCACTCCTACCGTTAATATAGCGCTCATCATAAATTGCTTTGGTTATTTGGCGAAAATTATACACACACGGAATAAAAATAACACATACAAAAGGTTATTTTGTTCCAAGCTGTGCTATCCATTCCAGCTGCTTAGGCAGACACACAGTTTTTAGGTCATAATTTGCTTGGGCAAAGGCGCGCGCATTGGCGCCTAAGCGTTGTCTTTCGCTAGCATTGGCAAGTAACTCAGCGATTTCATCGGCAAGTGTTTGATGGTCGAAGAAATTAACCAATCTGCCGGTTTCATTATGAATAATGGCTTCGTGTAAAGGTTGAGTGTCGCTGGCGACGATGGCGCAGCCAATACTCATGGCTTCGAGCAAACTCCAGCTTAAAACAAAGGGATAGGTTAGGTAAACGTGAACACTAGAGAGTTGCAGTATGGGGATAAAGTATTGATAAGGCAAGTTGCCTAAAAAATACACCCGTTGCCAGTCGCTGTCTGAGATGTGAGGTCGCACTTCATTGATAAAGATATCTTTCCATTTTTGTCCGTTTTCTGGACGAGCGCCATAGCTAACATCATCGCCACCAACAATGAGTATGCGCGCATTAGAGCGTAATTTAAGTAGTTTTGGTAAGGCGCGCATAAAGATGTGGTAGCCGCGATAGGGTTCGAGGTTGCGATTGACAAAGGTCACCACTTCATCGGCTTTGGTTAGGGTAATGCTATTGCCTGTGCTAGCATTAATCGTTAGGCTGACGTGAGGATTGGGTGAGAGTGTGTGGGTGTCGATACCATCGTGCACCACCGTGATTTTACTGCGGAAGGCGTCGGGAAAGGTGCTCGCTTGCCAGTGAGTTGGTGAAATGCCAGCATCGGCAATGTCAAAGTGCAAGAGATTGTTAAGGTTTTTTAGTTTTAGGCGACAGGCATCACCAGGATCTTTGACAGGAAATTCTGGGTCAAAGCCAACATCGGCGCCTTGTGGGTGATAGTAAAATTCGCAATAAATGCCGAGCTTCGCCTGCGGCCAGACTTCTTTTAGAAACAGACTTTCGCCCCAGCCTGGGTGGGCGATGATGACGTGGGGCTCAAAGCCTTGTTCTTTGAGTTTCAGGGCAGCACGAAAACAGGCTTCGCCGCGAATGACTTTGGTTTCAAAATCGCTTACCCATGGGTGGACATTGGGGGTAGTGCTGCGACTTGCGCCATAAGGGATAAGCTTTACCCCTTGCCAGTCTTTGGCAGTGGTCTTTTGCATAGTCATGGCAAGAACTTGATGTCCTTGCTGAACCAAGGCTGGGGCGAGATATTTAAACTGACCGGGGAAGTTTTGGTGGATAAAGAGGATGTTCATGCGCTTACCTTTAGGACACCGAGTTTGACGAGCCAGACCAGAGAGCGAAAGACGAAAGCTTGACGCTCAGGGGGAAGGGTGGCAATAAGCTCGAAAGCCGGCTTAGGTTGGCTGGCGGCGTTGAGTACCATCTGCAATTCCTCATCACTAGGAAGCGCTGCTTTAGCAAAGTCAACCATCGCCAGTTGCCGATAGCTAAGGGTGCGCGCCAGCGCTGTGTTGGCGTCAGGGTCGGTACGCACAAGCAGGGTCGCTGGGGCGAGGGTTTGTGTGGGATAGCTGGCAAAGGCGTGGAAGGGATCAAGTCTGGCTGGCCACGGGTGAGTGAGGGGTTTAATGTCTTTTGCTTGAGCGCTACGAAGTTGGTTGAGGTGCGCCCACAGGGCTTCATACTGAGGAATAATCACTGACCAGTCGTACACCTGCCTTGCGCGCACCCTACCCGCTTCACCCATTTGTTTTCTGAGTTCCTTAGAGGCAAAGAGTTTGATAAAGGCTTGAGCAGCGGCATCTACATCAACGGCAACCAGTGAACAAGCATGGCCACAATACATGTCATAGGTGTCGATTTCTAGTGCGTGACGCAAAGCCAGATCGCCGCCTAGCCCTGCCTGCGGCATCAACGTTGGAATACGAAAACCGTCGATGCCATCACGTACTGTATCCTTGTAACCGTCCCAGTCGGAGACGACTACTGGTAGCGCGGCAGCCATGGCTTCAATGGGAGTGATACCAAAGGTTTCTTGGATGTTATCAGAAAGTGAGCAAAAGACATCGGCGCTCGCCCAAGCAATTTGTCTGTCTTCAGCTTTTCTGCCATCGAGGGTAACGACCTTAATGTTTGGGCAAACGAGGGCTTGTGCTTGGGCATAGGCTTTTTGAATGGGTTCATTGGCAAACCAGCCGCATTCTACCAAGATAATTGACTCGTCTTTGCCTAAACATGTACTTGCCTGTTGTAGGGCCTGGTACATTGCCAGTGGATGGGCTTTGGCGTGAAAAGAGAGCCTTCCCATAAAGAGCGCCACATAGGTTTTATCCGTTGCGCCTATTGTTGCCCTTGCCTTTGCTCTTTGTTCGTCACTAAAGACAAAATCTTGCGTGTGAATACCCAGCGGAATCACAGGTAACTGCGGCAGCGCCAGCTTTGTAATGCCCAGCCGGTCGTTAAGGTAATCTACTTGCGCTTGTAAGATGCGTTCAACATTATTTTTAACGGCAACGCTAGTGCAGATAAGGGCATCCCACGGCTGCACTGGTGCGCCAATTAGGTTGGCAATGGCATCCATCGCGCCTGCCGAGCTGGTGGTGTGGGTAATGCCACATAAGCTCCAAGCGCCATGACCGAAAGCTGCACGTTGCCAAGCGTGTTCACCAATACCCGGACCTGGATGGTAAACAACGCCTACTTGTGCAAGCGCAGCAAGGGAATGCTTGTCGACTACCTTAACCACTTCATTACATCCGTAGTGTTTCAGGTGTTGAGCAAAATGAGCTGCGTGCTCTGACTTTTGCACTTGAAGCCAAAAAGTATCAGTGTCGCTGTATTCTATGAACCCACGCAAAAAGGACTCACCAGCGGCATTGCGCCCCATGAGTTTAGGTCCAGCGGTGGTATAGGCTTCGGGGTGGTAATAAATGGCGGCGGTCATGGGGTCTTCTCTTTCGCGCGCATCACCAACCACGGCGTTGACCCCGAGCGCCACTCCCACACTGCCAGCAACTGATCGAGATGAGCGAGATTGTAGAACCAAGCAGGGAGGTTCGTAAGCTGCCGCTGACCGTTGTCCTGAACCAGCGTGATATCATGACTGGAGTCAAAACGCCGGATCAGTTCTTCAGTGATTCCTGGGATGAGACACTCATGGCTTTCGACGATAATGTCCATTTGCTTCAATGCCGGTGATTGCTTGGGATCGAGCAGCTCGCGCTCCGCCCCTTCGATGTCGCAAAGCAGCAATGTTTTCTCACCGGCAAAAGCGGCAAAGTCTTGCGGTCGAAAGAACCCACTCACCTCAACCTGCTGCGCGACGCCATTCTTCTGCGCTAGCAACCGACAAGTCTCCTGAGCCTTGGGGTTCAAGTCATAGGCGAGGACGCGCGTTTCCGACATCCGGCGCGCCAATCCGACTGCGTAGTAACCCTCGGCGCAGCCAATGTTCAGAATTGTCGGGTAATTGGTGGCGATCACCTGCTCAAGGAAGGGATGGAGCGGTTGCTCGTAACAGCCGAGGAGCTTGGCGATGTGGCAACCTTCAGCCGAATGAGGAAGAAATGTCATCCCTTTTAGCGGACCATCAAGAACGACAGTACCCTGCTGTTGAATCAGTGTGTTTTGAATGAGAACACTGCGCCACTTTGCGAGCAGGCGCAGGGCGTTGTTGAGTTGGGCTATCTCATCGCTCTCTGTGTGTTCGAGCTGCGCGAGCAGCTGCTGTCGAATTGAACGGTGGAGGCTCATCTAGTGAAGTATTCCAAAGCAAGTTTGTGCATTTTCTTAGTTCTACCTTAATTTCACTCTTTCCTCTTTGCCTTGCATCATAAAACTACCAGCCACCTTTTGTATATAAGCTTTTATCAGATGCGTTTGGCGTTAGGCGCATTGTAACACACTCTTTGAGTCTTATTTGAGTAACATATCCAACACTTTTAGCATCGTCACAATAAAAGCGATAATACCAATGCTCCAGCGCATATTTGAGTTAATTGCGGTTTGGATTTTGAGCTCTATATCTGATTTGAAAAGTTCCAACTTTGCATTGATACTCGTTTCAAGGAGTTTAAATTCGGCTTTTAGCATATTAAACTCACCCTTTAGATTGTTAAACTCACCCCTCAAGTCATTAAATTCACCCTTCACACTATTAAACTCATTTTTTAAGCTCGCAACATCAGCTACAACTTCATTTAGTTTATCATCGAGATGATTTATGTGGTTGTATTGACTTTTGAGTAAAAGAGTATTGATATCTTCCTGCGTAAGCCCCTCTCCTCTACCAAATTTCTCCTCTATCTCTTTTATCTTTGGGGCTATCATTTCGATGAGCATATCATCTACTCTTGTTTTTTGCATTGTTTTTCCTCTTATTTATCCACTCCAATTTAATCAAAATCCTACCAAAAATGTGTTTATGAAACCAGTGGTGCGCAATAAAAAATAACATAAAGGTACCAGGTACCTTTTGTAAACCACCCTTCTTTTCACCGCCTTACAAATCTTTATTTTCTTTAGATTTCTATACTTTGTTTTATTAAAATGTCTGATATAATCATTATATGGGAAAATTAGACGAAATAAAAGGTGAAATAGACTGGCTTGGTCGTTGGCTAAATGTATTGATAGTAGCAAACTTTGCTCTTATCGGATGGTTGGCGTTAAATTATAAAACGCAGGAACAAAGCCTTATATACTTAGCGTCTGTTGCAATTGTGTTCTTGAGTATTGTTATAGCATTTATTAACAGTTCTGCAATTAAAAAAATTAGGCAAATGAGGGATTTAAAAAATGAATAATGAATTTTTGATAGCTGCTGTTTTTATTTTTTTTATTGCGATATTGGGATATAGCGGATGGAAAGCTACTCATATTTCAGATTCTAGAAAATAACACAATAAAGGAATAAAGGTACCAGGTACCTTTTGTATACATTCCTAAAACCCACCTTTTTTATTTTCTCTGCTATAATTTCTTTATGAGCAAACTAGATGAAGTAAAAGAACATATCGGAGCGCTTAAAACATATTTGGGTTTGCTAGTTGCTATTATGCTTGGAGTGGGCGCTGGAGTCTCGAAGCTTTATTTGGATTCAAACTTTAATATTTTGTTTTGGTTCGGTAGTTTAATAGTTTTTGCCTGCATAGTGTTATTTGTAATAATTGCAAGGTCGATGCATAAAAATATAAAAAAATTGGAGAAACTATAATGTCGTTAGCCACTATTGCTATTATTTTTCTTGCGCTTTCGCTTGTATTTGCTTTATCTTATGGGACATATGAGCTGACAAAAGAGTGAGATACGCACAACGTCAATAAAGGTACCAGGTACCTTTTGTACAGGTGGGATTGGAGCATATGCGATTAAGTTTCTTTTTGACTCAAAAAACGACATATTGGGCTATTTGTTTGGTATAGTTTTTGTTGTTAGTGCAATAGGTGTTTTCATTAATTACAGCAAATTACACAAAATAGAAATAAAAATGAAGGAAATAGAAAATGTTTGAACCGGTTATGATAATTCCCATAGGAATCGTAGTTGCTGCAGTTATTGGTCATTTAGCTGTCAAAAATCATTGGAAAATTGCAGACTGGTTCTAAAATAAAGCTACCATGATAAAGGGTGTCAGGCGCCTTTTTGAAACTTTTCTTAGTTCTACCTTAATTTCACTCTTTCCCCTTCGCCTTGCATCATAAAACTACCAGGTACCTTTTGTAAACCTCTTTTTTCTCTTTACCTGAAAGAAGTACGCTATTTGGGCATATTGCTAAGATGAAGAAAGCGAGTTAATTCAGCGCTGGGGTGGGATTCGCTCTAGCGCTATTTTATTTTTTTGTTACATAACTTTTTCTAAATGTTGAGCTAGAAACATTTTCATAATGGACTGTCTTGCAACACCTAATCTTTTTGCTTCTTTATCAAGTTTTTCAATCATCCAAATTGGCAAATCAAGATTAACTCTCTTTTGGGCCAAATTTGGTCTCATTGCTTTTGAATAATCAACAAATTCTGATATATCCTCACCACTGTCAAATAGTTCGTCAAATTCTTTAGCTGTTTTCATAGTTGTAAATCTCCTCTTTTCTTGATCTCCGTACAGATATAATACGAATAGTTTTGTCTCGATACGTAATTACAGCAGAATAATGTTTATTACGTATTTTGCCTATACATAAATGTCGTACTTCATCGCTAAAGGAAAGAGGAACTTCTAAAAGATTATCATCTTCCCATAAAGTTTTAGCTTCTTCAAAGTCTATACCGTGCTTTTCTTTATTTATCTCTGATTTGTTGCTATCATATTCAAAATTCATACTTAAATTATACCATATGAATTTATAGATTATTCAAAACAACCCAGCCACAACATTAAACTAAGCTGAGAAAAAGGGGGTCAGGCGCTCTTTTGAAACTTTTCTTAGTTCTACCTTAATTTCGCTCTTCCCTCTCCGCCTTGCATCATAAAACTACCAGCTACCTTTTGTAAACCTCTTTTTTCCCTTTTACCTGAAAGAAGTACGCTATTTGGGCATATTGCTAAGATGAAGAAAGCGAGTTAATTCAGCGCTGGAGTGGGAGGTTTCCTACTTCGGTGGTGTGTTAATTGCTTTTACTCTCTTTAGAAAGAACTTTATTTTTTTCAACATAAGTTTTTTCAAGAGTGGTTCTGAAAGTATGAGAACTATTTTGTATGTTCTCACATAGTTGTAAATGTGCTTGAGGGACAATTTTTAATTCATCACCTTGAAGAATCTTTATATTATCCTCTAAGATGTCTTCAAGCCAAGTAGCTTCTCTATTATGATTATTTGGGATAAAGCAAATATTATTTTTGTACAAACTTTTAATAATTAATGGAGGTTCATTGTATATGCTGTTGTCCATAAATATTAGACAATCTATATCTTTATATACTGCTTTAATATTTTGAAAACCTCTTAATCGTCTATCAAGCAGCTTTCTTACAGGCACATCGTGACCACCGTTTTGTACTCTATCTAATAAATACAACATATTAATAGCTGGGTCATCTGTCCCAGTGAAAAATAAAGTGATATGATAACCATTTTCTATAAGCTTATATATGTAATCTATCTTTTCTTGCGTGGAAAAAACAGTTTCAACGATAATGTCTTTACTGTTTATAATAGCTTCATATCTTCTTTTTTCTGCTATTTTGAATGCTTTTAAATAATTTTCTGTTGTCTCTTCAAGTCTTAATTCATCTTTTAGAATAAGGTCTGGATTTATGTATTCTCCAAATATAACTTTGTTTAGCAAAAGGTGAGCAATAAATGTAGATTTCCCAGATGCATTTGCACCTGCGAAAATAAAAGCACTAGGCTGTTTTTGTTGCATTTTGTATTGATAGTTTTCTGTTTCTTAAAGATACGAAAAAAGATTTAGAATGCTTTTTTTTTGTGTTTAGTTCAATGGTCTTTAATACCTCATTAACAGACTTAGGAGAGATTCTGTATTGTATAGTTGGTTTTATGCTTGAACTGGTAATTGTTAACATTTATAAATCTCCTTCCTGCAATATAGCCACATTATACCAAAACCTAACAAACAAACCTCCCAGAAGTCTCGATAAAGGTACCAAGTACCTTTTGTAAACTTGTTCCAAGGCAAAACAAAGAGAGCGGTGAAAAAAGATATTTAGACAAGCCGATTTCATCTTTTTTTGACTCCAGTGGAGATAGGAATGATAAAATACGCAACTGCTACGCTTATGGTTTCACAAAAGCCGCGATAGCTAACTATCTGGGATTATCCAGAATGGCGATAACTAAGATATTGAAATAAAATAAAGGGTGTCAGGCGCCTTTTTGAAACTTTTCTTAGTTTTCTTTTAATTAATTCCTCTTGCTTCACATAATCCCCGTTCTCTTTACGCATAACGCATATTTCTCTTGAAAAAAATGATATAATTCCGACATGGAAATAAAAGATAAAACAGATATTATAAGCAAAAAAGC
>JAVRLX010000013.1:0-35044 GCA_031960985.1 Campylobacterales bacterium
TGGGTGGCGCTAATAAAACATTTAGTCAAATTAAAGGGGTGTTAGAAAGCTATTTGGCGTTAGATGAAATTGAGCACGGCATAGGGAGAAAAATTCCTTTATGGCTGTTTGGATTTTTGTATTAGTGTTGCATCCGCCCTGGAGACGAACTGCATTCAAAGTGTTTTGAAGAGGTTTTGGGTAAAATTGCAACAATTGATATAAAGGTTTTATGATGGGTGCATTGGATTATTTGCCACACTACACATATGAAGATTATTGTTTATGGGATGGGGATTGGGAGCTTATAAACGGAATCCCTTACGCTATGTCGCCCGCGCCAACGATAAAACATCAAAGTATTAGCAATAAAATCGCGCGTTACCTTGATGAAGCGCTTGAAGACTGCAAGCTCTGCCAAGCTCTGCTTCCCATCGACTGGAAAATCTCAGAAGATACGGTAGTGCGCCCAGACAACTTGGTTATTTGCGACAAACCTACAAATAAAGCCTACATCACAAAAGCGCCAAAAATCATCTTTGAAATCCTCTCAAAATCGACCGCTGCTAAAGATATAAACCTCAAATTTCATCTTTATGAAAAAGAGGGTGTGCGATACTATATTATCGTAAATCCAGATGAAAATATGGCAAAAGTGTATGAACTTTGTAATGGGAAATACATAAAAATGTGTGACGCTAGCCAAGAAAAAGTAGAATTTGAACTTCCAGAATGTGGCGCAAAAATCGATTTTGATTTTTCAAAAATATGGTAAAAACCCAAGCCATAATATTTTTAAAAATTTCTCCACAATACCATACTCAACTCTATCGGCTCCCCTTTTTTGATATCTCTCAATGCAATTTTGCCTAAAACATCATTTAAGAGTCCAAATCCAGAAAAGTTGAGTATAATTATACGATATGTCGAACAAAAAAAATATTCTCATACGAGTAGATTCATCCTCCACAATCGGACTTGGGCATCTGATGCGCACTCTGCTTTTGGCAAACTCATTAAAAAAAGATTTTAACATTATTTATGTAACCCAAAATTTAGAGGGCAATCAAAACCATTTGATAGAGCAAAACGGTTTTAAACATATTGTTGTCAAAAGTATGGATTGCGAGGAGTTTTTTGAGGTTGCAAAAGAGCTGTCTCCAACCCTTTGTATTATCGATCACTACGGCATCGACACTATATGCGAAACAAAAATCAAAGCTATCTGTCCACTTTTAGTCTTTGATGATGAGTTTAAAATGCATAATGCCGATATCGTTGTAAACCACTCTTTTATCGCTAAAACAAGCGATTACAACTATCTTCAAAACACAAAAATTTTTGCGGGAAGCGCCTATACACTTTTAAAAAACGACTTTTTATCGCGCAAAAATCGTTTTATCCCACTTAAAACTCTAAAAGGTAAAAAAATCCTTATCACACTTGGTGGAAGCGACCCATTAGGACTTTCTTTACCAATTAAAAAAATGCTTTTACATATTTTACGCCCAAAAGGCACATCTTGTGTGCACATTGTAACAACTTCGGCAAATTCAAAACTTCCCACTCTCAAAGCGATAGATAAAGAGCTTATTATCAATGCAAAAAACATGGCAAAACTAATGCAAAAATACGACATTATCATCACAAGCGCAAGCGCTTCGCTTTTGGAAACTTTTGCCCTTAAAAAGCCATTTATTGCTATACAATGCGCTTTAAATCAACAAGCTACAGTCGATATACTCAAAGCAAATGATTTAAAAAATATACTTAAAAATGTTAGTTTTGCATCGTTAAAAAGGGCTTTAAATTTTGTACAATACCGCCCGCACAAGATAAAAAGGGTTTTAAATAGATACCATTTCCAAAAAGAGAGGCTCGCAAAGGAGATTATGAGTGCATATAAATAGCATCGCTTTTTTGTCAAATACCATTACAAAACCCTTTGATCGCTTTTTAAAAAACTATGCAATCACACATTATCCACTTGATACCATCATTGATACCCTTTATGCAAAAGTCGATGAAGAGCTACTTATTTTGCTTCTTGACGCTAATTTTTTTGGTGAAAATTATGATGAAAGTTTTTTGCTTTTAAAAAATGCCCTCCACCACTTTCGCTCAAACAATAATGCAAAAATTATTATAAACACAGTCGATGAAGAGTTTTATGAAATATTTACACCCTTACATATAAACAAAGAATTGGCGCTTTTAACCCTAAATCAAAAAATAGCATCTTTGCAAAATGAAATAACAAACCTCGCCGTTTTGGATTTTTATGGGCTTTGCAGGGAGCATGGAAGCAAAAATCTTATCAACCAAAAAAATAGATACCTCTTTCAAACACCCTTTACAAAACTGGCAATGGAGCTTTTGAGCAAAAAAATTACAGAAATTATCTCCCTTTTTAGCGCGCCTCGCATCAAAGCGATTGCGGTGGATGCGGATAACACACTTTGGGGCGGAATTATCGGAGAGGATGGGATTAGCGGCATACAAATTGACAATAATTATCCTGGAATCATCTACAAAAAATTTCAAAACTATCTTTTAGAGCTTAAAAACAGTGGAATTATCCTTATTTTGCTTAGCAAAAATGATGAAAGCGCTGTGCAAGAGGTATTTGCTAAAAAAACGATGCCTTTAAAGTTGGATGATTTTGTATCGGTTGCTATCAACTGGAGACCAAAAAGTGAGAATTTAAGCGCTATTTTAGAGGAGCTTTCTCTTACAAAAACGGGCGTTATATTCCTCGATGACTCACCTGTTGAAATAGAAGAGATGCGCCAAAGGATGCAAATAGATTGCTACAAAATGAACCCGGCAAATCCACTTGAAAATATCGAAACACTCAAAAATATTACCGCTTTAAAAACCCTGCATATAAGCGATGAGGATGCCAAAAAAACAGCCCTTTACAAAGATGAAAAAGAGCGCTCAAAACTTAGCCTTGCAATGCAAAGTAGAGATGATTTTATCGCCTCGTTAAATATTCAAATCAGCGTTACATGTAACAATTTGCATCATTTAGAGCGTATAACGCAGCTGATAAATAAGACAAATCAGTTTAATCTCACAACAATTAGATATGAGCTTAGTGAGATAAAAGAGATGATGCAAAAGGATTTTGTGTATGATTTTTCGGTAAGCGATAAGTTTGGAGATATGGGGCTTGTCGGGGTTGTTATCATCAAAGACGGTACAATTGATAGCTTTGTGATGAGTTGTCGAGTTTTGGGGCGAGGGATTGAAGAGGCTGTTTTGGATTTTATAACACGCAGACATCAAAATCTAAGTGCAATATACTGCAAAACAGAAAAAAATAGCCTTGTTGAAGAGTTTTATGAAAAAAACGGATTTGAGCTTGTCAAAAAGACCCCTAACTGCAAGCGCTATAAATTTAAAAATTTTGTGAGTAGCAATAAAAGTATAAAGGTTAACTATGAATCTTAAAGCAATTATTTTGCAAGCTATAAAAAATGTCAACGAGCAACTTAAAATTGAGGAATTAAATAATATCAGCGATGAGACACCACTTTTTGAGCTCCTTGATTCTCTTGGAACGCTTGATCTTATCTTGGAGTTGGAAGCCTCTTTAAAAGATTTAACAGGTAGCTATATCGCCGTTGCAGATGAAAAAAGTATGGATAAAAGTAACACCCCTTTTAAAAACATTGTAACACTTGAGAGCTACCTTAAAAAAAGGATAGTAGATGAGTCAAATTAGCTTTTCCAATATCGCTATAACAGCGATAGTAACGACAGTTGGCAATAATATTATCAACATCGAAGATGAAAAAGAGCGTTTTGGATTTGATGATGATTTTCTTAGCAGACTTCAAAGAAGTATCGGTTTAAAAACCCGTTACATTGCAGATGAGGGGGTATGTACAAGTGATTTGTGTGTGCAAAGCGCTGAAAATATTTTTGCAAATACAGGTATTACAAAAGAGGAGATAGAAGCGCTCCTTTTTGTCACGCAAAGCCCTGATTATAAAGCGCCCTCAACTGCAATTATTATGCAAGATCGTTTAGGTTTGCCAAAAAGTTGCGCTGCATTTGATATTAATCTCGGATGCAGTGGGTTTATCTACGGACTTTTTACAGCTTATAGTTATGTAAACAGCGGCATGAAAAAAGTCCTGCTTTGCGTGGGGGATGTAAATAGATACTTTGCTGGGCATAACGATAAGATATTTACCCCTCTTATGGGGGATGCAGGGAGTGCGATTATCATCGAAAAAAAAGATGCGCCGCAAAGCTTTTTTTCACTTTATAGCGATGGAAGTGGTTATAAACATCTCATCATCCCAGCGGGTGGAGCAAGAAACCCTACAACTGCTGAGACTTTGGTTGCAAAAAAGAGAGAAGATGGGGGAATACGCCGCGATGAAGATCTTTTTATGGATGGCAAAGAGGTATTTAATTTTGCCATCAAAACTGTGCCACCACTTATAAAAGAGATTTTGGAGTTTGCGGGCAAAAAAAATGATGAGATAGACTACTTTATCTTGCATCAGGCAAACCCTTACATTCTAAAAACTATTGCCTCGCATCTTAAGGTAGCAAAAGAGAAAGTCCCCCTTGAGACAGGACAGATATATGGCAACCAAAATAGCGCATCTATTCCAGGAACCATCAACGGCTTTTTAAGCAAAAAGTTTTCAAGTAAAAAACTAACTATCGCTATGGCTGGTTTTGGTATAGGTCTAAGCTGGGGCGCGGCTTTGATACAAACAGATAATATTTACGCACCACAAACACAACTTTATAAAAAGGATTTGTCATGACACAAGAGGAGTTTTTAACGCGTCTTGCCGAAGAAACACAAATAAATCGCCCCTTGCATCCAGATGAGATGCTTTGTGATATTCCTGAGTGGGATTCGCTTGCGATGCTTGGCGTGCTTAGCGTTTTTGGTGAGATAAATGTAGCAATAGATATAGATGAGCTTGAAAACTGCAAAAGTATCAAAGATATTTTAAACAAAGCTGGCTATGACGCTTAAGGGTTTTGATATTACACTCACACCGCTTACATATGAAGATATTGAGATGGTTAGAAATTGGCGCAACAGCGATGAAATTAGACGCTATGCGCTCTCTCAAGAGTATATCACAAAAGAGCAACAAGAGGCTTGGTTTAACTCTCTTAAACAAAAAGAGGATGAGTATTTTGTTATCCGTATGCGCAATGAGCCAATTGGTCTTATCTGGTTTAATAAACGAAACGAAGTAGTGGAAACAGGATTTTATATCTATGATACAACCAAACAAAACTCCCTTGCACCCTACAAAATAGTTAGCATTTTTCATAACTATCTGTTTAATAAAAAGGGGTTTAAAACCATCACTTGTAAGATTATGCACGACAACAAAAGAGCCCTCCGTTTTAATCTTTCATTAGGTTACAAAGAGATTGAAACACACAAACTATACAAGACCTACGAACTTACTTTTGAAGATTATAAAAAGGCGGAGGCTAAAATATCGAAATTGCTTTTGGAAGGGAAAAGATGAAAATAGCAAGTCACGACACTTTAGAAAAAGTATTTATTGTCGCTGAACTATCTGCAAACCATAATCAAGATTTTTCCCTTGCTAAAAAAGCAGTTTTAGTGGCGTATGAAGCTGGGTGCGACGCCATAAAACTCCAAACATACACACCAGACTCTCTTACGCTTAATATTAAAGATAAAAAGTTCAAAGCTGGCGATTTGTGGCAGGATGAATATCTCTATGATCTCTACAAACGGGCGTGTATGCCTTATGAATGGCACAAACCTCTAAAAGAGTATGCCGACTCACTTGGCATTATTTTGTTTTCATCGCCATTTGATTTTGAAGCTGTGGATGTATGCGAATCGATTAATGTACCTGCATATAAAATCGCAAGTTTTGAAATTACAGATATTCCACTTATTAAATATGTCGCCTCAAAAAAAAAACCCGTCATCATCTCAACAGGTGTAGGCGACATCGAAGATATCGAGCTTGCAATCTCTACATGTAAAAGTGTTGGTAATGATAATATAGCCCTTTTAAAATGCACAAGCGCTTATCCTGCAAAGCCAGAATCGATGAATCTACTTACAATAGCGGATATGAAAAAGAGATTTGGCACAGAGGTGGGGCTTTCAGACCATACACTTGGAAACGAAGCCGTTATAGCCGCTGTCGCATTAGGCGCAAGAGTAATTGAAAAGCACTTTACCCCCGATGAAAATATAGAGACACCCGATAGGGCATTTTCACTCTCTCCAACGCAACTCAAAGAGATGGTGCAAAGTGTGCGCAATGTCGAAAAAATGTTGGGGCGCATAAAGTATGATGACAAACCAAAAACCTATGCAAGAAGCCTCTATGCAAGCAGAGATATCCAAAAAGGGGAGCCTTTTACAAAAGAGAATATCAAAAGCATCCGCCCTGGAGATGGACTACATCCAAAGTATTTTGAAGAGATTTTGGGAAAAACCGCAGCAACTAATATAAAAGCTGGAACGCCACTAAGTTATGATATGGTCGCAAAATAAAATATCTCCCCACAAAAAACAACAACTTCATAAACTATTAATCATCCGATATATCATCTCAGCCCTTGCCCAATCATCAGGGGTGTCAATATCTTGCACAAAGCGCCTATCTACTTTCACCGCCGCCGAATATGGGGCAAAAACGGGCAGATTATTCAAAAAAGCCTCTTTTTTCCCAAAATAAAACTGCGCCGCATCGTGATAAGCTCTTGGCAAATCTTGACTTCTAGCGCAAAAATATTCAGGGAAAAACATCTCAACGCCGCCATTATCAAGCAATTTAAAAGAGCGAAAAATGGGCGCTTCAAACTCTGCAACGCTAAAACTGTACTCTTTGTCATCACAAAGGGCGCTAAACCCTTTTTTTAAAAGCTCAGGGGTTAAAAAAACAGCAGTTGCATACACACAACAAGCCACTTTGATATCCGCTCCCCCCTTTTCAAGCTCTCTTATGGCGTGCGCTATCACGGGGGTTGTGCCAACAAAGTCATCGCTTAGCTCTTTTGGTCTCATAAATGGAATTTCAGCCCCAAAATTCTTTGCAACTTCAGCAATCTCACTATCATCGGTAGAGACTACAATGCGTTCAAAAAGCCCACTTTTTAGAGCCGCCTCTATCGGATAGGCGATAATGGGTTTACCTAAAAACTCTTTTATATTTTTTTTTGGAATCCGCTTTGAGCCGCCACGGGCTGGGATGATGCAAACATTCATCTTGCCACCCTCTTTAACATATCTATCACATACTCCACTTCCTCATCGCTCATCGATGGATAGATAGGAAGACTCACAGCTTTTTCATAATATTTCAGCGCATTTGGGGTATCTTTTGGGTCATATCCTAATTTTTTGTAGTATGGCTGTAAATTTATCGGTATATAGTGGACTTGTGGGTAGATTTTTTTGGCGTTTAGTCTTTTAAAGAGTTCCGCCCTGCTAATTCCCGCATTTGCGAAGTCAACTCTTGCGACATACAGATGGTACGCCGAGTCAAACTCAAAACGATAAAGCGGCTTAATATGCTCAAAATCAGCAAAAGCTTTATCATACCTTGCGGCTATCTCTTTGCGACGGCTTACAAATTTGTCTAGTTTGGCGAGTTGCGAAATCCCAAGCGCACATTGAAAATCTGTAAGGCGATAGTTAAATCCAAGAGAGTGCATCTCATAATACCAAGGGTTTGGCGCACCGTTTTCATCAAACGCCTCCGTATTTTCAAAAGCCCCGCCGTCTCTTGTTAGCCCATGACCTCTAAGCGCAAGCAGTTTTTTATATATCGCCTCGTCATTTGTGACTATCATCCCGCCTTCGCCTGTTGTAATATGCTTGACTGGGTGAAAGGAGAATGTAGAAGCGTCGCCGACACTTGCCACGCCTGTAGCGCCTAAAGCATGCGCCGCATCTTCTACTATTTTCACATCGTATTTTTCTTTTAGTGTTTTAAGTCCCGCCAAATCTACGCGCTTACCTGTAAAATGCACAGCAAAGATGGCTTTTATCGACGAGTCTTTTTTGAGCGCATCCTCACAAAGGTTTAAATCAATATTTGCATCATCCGCAACATCTACAAAAATAGGCTTTGCGTTTGCGTAAAGAATTGAGTTTGAGGTGGCTACAAAGCTTATTGGGGTGGTCAAAACTTTGTCGTTTGGGGATAAAAGCGCCAAAGCCGAGAGATGAAGCGCCGCCGTACCGTTAGATACCGCAACGGCATATTTGGAGCCTATTTTGTCCGCAAAAGCTTTTTCAAATTCGGCGACTTTTGGTCCAGTGGTTAGAAAGTCGCCGCCAAGCGCTTCAGCGACGGCTACAATGTCGCCATTATCGACGGACTGTCTGCCATAAGGTATCATGCGCCCTCTATAAGACGCAACATTTCATCATTGCCAAGCCACCAGTCGTTTTTCTCAGAGCTATATTCAAACCCTTCAGCTACGCTTTTGCCAACCTCTCCAAGAGGATTTTTGAAGTAATCAATAGTCGTATCGGTAAATTTGATAGTCGGCTCTATCACAAAATGGTCTTTAAACTCGATAGTTCTGTGACTATCATCTGCCGGACACATCACCTCGTGCAGTTTTTCGCCTGGGCGGATACCTATAATCTTCATAGGCAAATTCGGCGCAATCGCAAGAGCCAAATCCACCACCCTCATAGACGGGATTTTTGGAACAAATATTTCGCCGCCTTGCATTCTCTCAAAGCTTTTGATAACAAACCGCACCCCCTCTTCAAGCGTAATCCAAAACCTAGTCATTCTAGCGTCCGTTATCGGCAACTCTGTTGCGCCGCTATCTACCAACTTTTTGAAAAAAGGGACCACAGAACCGCGAGAACCAACAACATTGCCGTATCTTACGACGCTAAATGTTGTTTTTTTGGAACCTTTTATATTATTTGCCGCAACAAAAAGCTTGTCGCTTGCAAGTTTTGTAGCCCCATACAGATTAATTGGATTTGCGGCTTTATCGGTAGATAGGGCAACCACTTTTTCAACGCCATTAGCAAGAGCGGCGTCTATGACATTTTGGGCGCCGTTGATATTTGTTTTGATGCACTCCATAGGATTGTACTCAGCTATCGGCACATGCTTGAGCGCCGCCGCATGCACGACAAAATCCACACCATCCATCGCCTTAAGCAGTCTATTGGCATCTCGCACATCGCCTATAAAATACCTCATACAAGGAGCGTTAAATTCACTAGCCATTTCAAATTGCTTTAGCTCATCTCTTGAGTAAACTATCAATTTTTTGGGGGAGTAGTTTTGCAAAATGGTCTTTATAAATTTCTTTCCAAAACTTCCAGTGCCGCCGGTAATTAAAATAGTTTTGCCGTTAAACATTAGCGCTTTGCAACCTTCGGTAGAGTAATTCCTGTTTGCCCGTGATATTTTCCATTTCTATCTTTATAGCTTATCTCACACGCCTCATCACCCTCAAAGAAAAGCACTTGCGCTATCCCTTCATTGGCGTAAATTTTTGCTGGAAGCGGGGTTGTGTTGCTTATCTCTATAGTGATATGTCCCTCAAACTCCGGCTCAAAAGGGGTTACATTTACAATAATACCGCATCTTGCGTATGTGCTTTTGCCAAGACAAATAGCAAGCACATTTCTAGGAATCCTAAAATACTCAATAGTTCTAGCGAGGGCAAATGAGTTTGGCGGCACAATACACACATCTCCGACAAAATCAACTACATTTGCGCTATCAAAATGTTTCGGATCTACAACCGTGGCATTTATATTTGTAAATATTTTAAACTCATTTGAAACCCTTATATCGTATCCGTACGAGCTAAGCCCGTAGCTTACGACCTCTTTGGTAGTGAGCCCCTCCACGAATGGCTCAATCATTTTTTCATCCAAAGCCTTTTGTCTTATCCAACTATCTGCTTTTAATCCCATGTCAAAACCCACAAAATTTAATTTTTTATCGCTTTTTGTGCTATTATACGACTAATTACCTAATCCTATGGAGATAAATATGGAATTTGAAAACATAAAAGAGCTAATAAAGATATTTGATAAAAGCTCTGTTACTAAGATAAAAATAGCAAAGGACGACTTTTCAATAGACCTAGAAAAAGGCGCTACGGAGGTAGTTGCCCTAGCGGCTACGCCAAAAGCGCTTCAGCAAGCCCAAACTGTAGTAACTGCAGACACAGGGGCGCCTGCTCCTAAGGCAGAGCCAAAAGGCGAGATAATTACATCCCCAATGGTGGGTACATTTTACAAAGCCCCATCTCCTGACTCTGCGCCATATGTAAGAGTAGGCGATTATGTCAAAAAAGGACAACCTTTGGCAATTATAGAAGCTATGAAAATAATGAACGAAATAGAAGCGGAATTTGATTGTAAAATACTCGAGGTATGCGTAGAGGATGGACAACCTGTAGAATACGATATGCCTCTATTTAGAGTGGAAAAGGCTTAACCGGTGGCAAAAAAAGAACTTAAAAGAATACTTGTCGCCAATAGAGGCGAAATAGCATTAAGGGCTATAAGAACAATAAAAGAGATGGGTAAAGTAGCTATCGCTGTATATTCCACTGCCGATAGAGACGCTTTGTATCTTAAATATGCAGATGCGGCTGTATGCATAGGGGGCGAAAAGTCTGCTCAAAGCTACCTAAATATTCCGGCAATCATAGCCGCCGCAGAGGTTACCGAGGCAGACGCAATATTTCCAGGATATGGCTTTTTGTCGGAAAATGAGCATTTTGTAGAGGTGTGCGAAAAACACGGCATAACTTTTATAGGGCCTTCAACCGCCGTTATGAATCTAATGAGCGATAAATCAAAAGCAAAAGATGTAATGAAAGCGGCTGGCATACCGGTCATTCCCGGCTCTGAAGGTATTATTACAAACATGGAAGAGGCTAAAAAAGTAGCCGCAGAAATAGGATATCCGGTAATTATGAAGGCCTCTGCAGGCGGCGGCGGTAGAGGGATGAGGGTCGTCGAGGATGAAAGCTATCTTGAAAACGCATACCTTGCGGCGTCAAGCGAAGCGGAAAGCGCATTTGGCGATGGCTCTATATATATGGAAAAATACATTAAAAAACCTAGACACATAGAGATGCAAGTGATTGCCGACAAATATGGCAATGTAATACATCTTGGAGAAAGGGACTGTAGCTTGCAAAGAAGGCACCAAAAGCTAATAGAGGAGTCTCCGGCAATACTACTCGATGAAGAAACCAGAAAAAAACTTCATGAAACAGCGGTAAAAGCCGCAAAATATATCAAATATGAAAATGCTGGAACATTTGAGTTTTTGGCAGATGAAAACAAAAACTTCTATTTTATGGAGATGAACACAAGGCTTCAGGTTGAGCATCCTGTAAGCGAAATGGTATCTGGTGTTGATATTATTGAACTTATGATAAAAGTAGCTGAGGGAGAGGAGCTCCCACCTCAAGATAGCATTACGCTAAAAGGACACTCTATAGAGTGCAGGATAACGGCGGAAGACCCTGTAAAATTCCTTCCAAACCCAGGCAAAATCAAACAATGGATAGCCCCAGGCGGTAGAAATGTAAGGGTCGATAGCCACTGCTACGCCGGATATATCGTACCTCCGCACTACGACTCACTTATCGGCAAGCTCATAGTTTGGGGCGAAGATAGAAACAGAGCAATAGCAAAAATGAAAGAAGCCCTCAGAGAGTTTGAGGTGGGCGGAATCAAAACAACAATAGATTTTCACAAAAAAATGATGGAAAACCCTGATTTTATCTCAAATAATTACGATACCAAATATTTAGAAAATTACAAGGGCTAGCGTTTTGCTAGTCCTTTTTGGAACGGATTTTGTTTTGTTTGTGTAAAAATACCGAAAAGGGCAATCCATGAAAATAGGTGAATATAAAGTCGCTGATTACGCCACAAAACAATTAAAAAATGAAAAAAAAGTTGAGCAAAATAAAAGCGAAAACATTGACTCATCTACTTCGGAAAGTGGTTTAATATCAAAAAATGCGGCTTTTGTAAATGATGTAAAAGCAATCAATGAAACAATGATGAGCATTGAACTCGCTGGTAATTCTATGCAAAAAATTAGCGGAGACAAAATGGAAGAGGCTGTAAAAGATCTAAGAAAGATAACAGCATCTTTAAAAGAGATGCTTACAAAAAGTTTTGCCGCCACTAATGAAAGCAAAAACGACTACAGTGTTGAAGCCATAAAGTCAAAACTATATGGCACAAATCCAACAAACCTACACGATTTCGACTATCTAGGAAGCAAAGCGGCTACACTGCTAGCATAAAGCCCCCACAAAAGGGCTTTAAAAGCGCCAGTTAATTTGGCAGTCTAATTACTTTTATTTTTGCAGATGCTTTCGCTTTTTCAAAATAGTCTTTTATGGCGCTCTCCTCTTTTTTGCTAGATAACTTTTCCATAACTTCATTTTTTACACTATCAAACTCCGGCGTTTCAAACTCTTTTTTATCTTTTATATAAAAAGTAACAAAACGGTCTTTAACGGGCATTATCTGCGTAAAAGAGCCATCTTTTGTATTTTTAAGTATAGAAAGAAGGGATGGATCAATAGTTTTTGTATCTATGATCACCTCCTCCTTGTCAACCAAAGCATTATCTGACATTGGCGATAGCGCTATTTGCTCCAAAGCGTTTCTATCTTTTGAAGAGTATTGCAGCGCCTCTATTTTTGCCGGAGTCGCAAATTCGGCTTTATTATTTTCAAAATAGAGTTTCAACTCTTTTTCATCTATCGGCGCAAATTTTTGATATGTTATTTTTTGCAAAAGTCTCTCTTTTGCCATTTTGCTTTTTACTTCATTTTTGTAATCGGTATAGTTTATACCTCTAGCAGCAAGGGCGTTTTTAAAATCTGTTAGCGACAGGCCATTTGAAGCGGCTATTTGCTCAATCTTTTTCTGAACGTCAAAATCATCAACTTTTATATTTTGCTTTGATAATTCAGTCTCTTCTAACTTTTTTTCAATCAACAGCTCTATAGCGTCTTGTCTAGAAATTTTATTTTGTTCGCTCAATTTGACTATTTCATACATTGTAATTGCTTTGCCATTTACAATTAGCGCAATACCGTCAACCACCCCGGCATTTAGGACACAAGCGGCCGCAAAGGAGAGCAAAAACATTTTCTTCATTTAGATATTTCCTGTGAGTTAATTTCGTCCATTTTACTACATTTATCTTTTAACCAAAGTCTGCCAAATACTTCGCAAAGCATTGAAAACATTAGAGTTTACAGCAATTAAAAAGTTGGAACGCTTTGTGCTTAAAGAGAGAAAAATTCAACTAAAGGTTTGAAGATGGGCTTTCGAATCAATACAAACATAGCCGCAATGAATGCGCACAACTACGGAGTTATGAACAATAGAGAACTCGATAGTGCGCTAGCAAAGCTATCGAGCGGCCTTAGAATTAATACCGCAGCAGACGATGCATCTGGTATGTCTATTGCAGATAGCTTAAAATCTCAGGCGAGCGCGCTAGGTCAGGCTATTAGAAATGCGAACGACGCTATAGGTATTATCCAAACCGCAGATAAAGCGATGGATGAGCAGATTAAAATTCTAGATACTATTAAAGTCAAAGCTACGCAAGCTGCGCAAGATGGACAAAGCGCCCTCTCTCGTCAAGCGCTTCAAAGCGATATAGTTAGGCTATTAGAAGAACTTGACAATATTGCCACAACAACATCTTTTAACGGCATGAGTCTTCTAGCTGGATCTTTTACAAACAAAGAATTCCAAATAGGCGCTTACTCAAATCAGACTGTAAGAGCCTCCATTGGGGCTACAAGCTCAGATAAAATAGGTTCTACAAGGTATGAGACTAGTAGCACAATTAGCGCAGCTGGCATAACAGCTCTTGTATTTTCAAATCCAGATGGAACCGCCACAACACTTCAAGGCGTAAAAATATCAAATAGCGCCGGAACAGGGCTTGGGGTGCTTGCTGAAGCTATTAATAAAGCCTCAGATACAACAGGTGTAAGGGCGAGTTATAGAGTTGTTACAACAGGTTCAGCAGCGGTTAAAGCTGGAGATATTAGAAATTTAAGAATCAATGGCATAACAGTAGGCGATGTGTTAGATATGCAAGACAGCGATTCTAACGGAAACCTTGTAAACGCAATTAATGCCGTAACACACCAAACCGGGGTTTACGCAAGCATTGACATTATGGGTAGACTCAATCTAACTTCGACAGACGGTAGGGGTATAAGCGTACAAGCCGGAAGCGCTGGGGGTATATATGAATCTCCTAGTATACTAGGTCTTAAAATGTCAGCGGCGTCCACAACTGTAAACAACAACAATTATGGTAGACTCACACTTGTTACATTAAGCTCTAAAGATATTATCGTAAGAGATGCAAACGGCTATCTAGATAAAAATCTAAATTCAGCTGGCGCTGGAACAATTGTTAACCTTAGAGATATTAGAGGTAATTTCCTTTCCAAACAAGGATTGGCGGCAGGGGCATATGCTAATGCAGCCGAATCTGGCGCGGCCTCTAATTATCTTGGCTCTGGTGTTACAACAAGAACTGGGGCTATGATGGTTATGGACATTGCAGAGTCTGCAATGAAGCTGCTTGATAAAATTAGATCAGACCTTGGTTCTGCTCAACAACAACTAGTAGTTACAATTAACAATATCTCTGTAACTAAAGTTTCGGTAACGGCGGCAGAATCACAAATTAGAGATGTAGACTTTGCCGAAGAGAGCGCAAACTTCTCAAAACGAAATATCCTTGCCCAATCTGGCTCATTTGCTATGGCGCAAGCTAACACAGTACAGCAAAACGTTCTTAAACTACTACAATAACATTTGGGGCTCATTAAGCTTGGGGCCCCTATTTTTCAACATTTATCAAAGCAATAATCATAAAAAATTAAGGCCGCAAATGAATAGCGATATTTACTACAAAAATTTAAACGCGCTAAAAACCGTAAATCCAACACTTTTTTATAAATTGTCAAGGTTATCGGAAAATACAAAATACGATGTTACGATCTCAAATAAAGACCCGCTAGATATCAACATAATAGAGCGGTCAACCAAAACAAAGATGTATTTTAATCCGGTTGAAGATACGCTAAAACAAATTTCTAATTTTGAGGATTACTTAAGATATCCATTTTTGGCATTTTACGGATTTGGAAATGGCGTATTTTTGAAAGCTATTTTGCAAAATGAGGTGCACCAAAAAATAGTTGTAATCGAGCCTGAGCTGGAGATTTTATTTATAGCGCTGCACTTTATGGATTTTAGCGAAGCAATACAAAACGAAAGAGTTGTAATATTTTTGGAAGAAGATGCAAATTATCCGGCTATAAGGTGGTTTATAGGGACAAACAAATTTGGACAATTTTTAAAAACCTATCAAATGCACATAATGTCTCCTTATTACAATAAATATCAAGGGAATATAATTCAAATCAACAAAATATTTATAGAAGCGATACTCCACTTTATTAAATCTCATGGAAACGATGCTACAGACTCTTTAGTTGGGATAGATCATTTTTGGCAAAATATACCAAGAATGTTAAAAAATCCATCATTCCACCAATTGCTAACCAAAAAAAATGCCCCTGTTGCAATAATAGTAGCTACTGGTCCATCCCTTACAAAACAACTCCCGCTACTCAAAGAGATACAAGAGCATGTCACAATTATAAGCGTTGATGCAAGTATGCCAATTTTGGAAAAATGGGGAATTAAACCAGATATTGTCACTTCGCTTGAGAGGGTAAAAGAGACCGCCAAATTCTTTAAAGATACAACTAAAAAATTTCAAAAGGATGTAGTATTTCTCTCCTCCGCCTTGCAACACAAAGAGATTTATAAAAGTATAAGAGATGGTCAACTTGTTATTGCTATGAGACCTTTTGGGTATATGCAAATACTCGGAATAGACGAATATGGATACATAGGCATAGGAATGAGTAGCGCCAATATGGCTTTTGAACTTGCGTTTTTAATGGATTACAAATCTGTTATTTTTATCGGACAAGATTTGGCATACGCAGATGATGGCAAAAGCCATGCACAGGGCCATGTGTATGGCGAAGATGAGGTAGAGATAAAAGAGGAAGATAGTTTTATAACCGCATATGGTGGACATGGCTTAGTTAGGACAAATGATATTTGGAAAATGTTTTTAGGTTTTTTTGTAACTGCCATAAATGATGCAAAGGATTATTTAGTAGCCTACAACTGCACCGAAGGGGGGGCAAGAATAGATGGAACTGTTGAGATGCCATTTAAAGAGGCTGTAGAAAAACTAGTAGATAGAAACTTTTATAAAAAACGGATAGTTTTGGAAAAACCAAGTGAAGCGATGTATAAAAAATATATTAGACACGCCAAAAAAAATATGACTGCCATGCTTAAATACGGTAAAGGCGCCAAAAAATCGATAGAAAAGCTATTTTTGGATGTAACAAAAGAGTGTGAGAAGCTAGAGAAACTAAATAAGGCGGGTAAGCTTGAAAAAATAAACTTTGAAAAAATCAAAAAACTGTTAGAGCGGATAGATGTTCTAAAAGAAATTTCGGCAACGGAGACTTTTAGGAGAATGTTTTGGGATACAACGCAATCATATATACTCTCGCAAGAGCTTGATTTGGCGTTTATTGCTGTCAAACCATCCAAAACTGAGCTTGAGCAAAAAGCAAAAATGATTGAATTTTTATTTGCCCATAAAGCTTGGCTTTTTATGCTTGCCGGTGGTGTAGACGCCGTATTGGTAGCAATAGAAAAAAATAAAGATTTAATAGACAAAGAGGTTGAAGCTTTAAAGCTAAAAACAAAAAAGGGCTGAGAGAAAACCCCAGCCCCACAAGATAATGGCAAAAGCCAAAAAACTACTGAAGTAGTCTTAGAACATTTTGTTGTACTGCATTTGCTTGACTCATAGCATATGAACCAGATTGCGCAAGAATATTTCGTTTTGAGAAATTAGCGCTCTCTGCGGCAAAGTCTACATCCCTAATTTGAGATTCTGCAGCTGCAACGTTAACTTGAGTTACAGAGATATTGTTGATAGTAGATGTAAGTTGGTTTTGAGTAGAACCAAGACCTGCTCTAATCTTATCAAGCATCCTCATCGCTGACTCAGCGATATCCATAACTAGCATCGCCCCAGCCCTTGTTGTAACGCCAGAGCCTAGATACTTACCTGCATCTGTAGCTGCGCCTGACTGAGCTTTATTTGCATAAGCGCCAATAGCAAGACCTTCAGATGTTTTCCAGTTACCAATAACACTTCTTAGGTTTTGTGTAGTAACCGCAGCGCCAGTATTAATCGCTTTGTTAAGGGTGGCGCTTGAAGCTGAAACCACTATATCTCTCGCATTTAGAGAGGTAAGTGTAAGTCTACCAAATGTAGTAGCATCATTTTTAACATTTGCCGCCGCTGATAATCCACTAGTTACAATGCCTCTACCATCAACTGAAGTAAGAGAGAGTCTACCTTGCTCATCTATAGAGGCAACAACGCCTGTTTGGGTAGTAGTAGCATTGATAGCATTTCTAAGCGTACCATCTTCATCGTTATCTTTTACAGTTATAGCGCCAATAGTAATACCATTAATAACCATAGTTCCTGTTGTTCCAGCGGCAACAGCGGCCGAGCCAGTAGCGACAACTTTGTATGAGGCTTTTACCCCTGTAACATCGCTAACTTTATTGATAGTTTCAGCTAACACTCCAAGTCCTGTGCCTGCGGTATTTGATATTTTTACTCCAGCAATAGTAGTTTTTGATCCATCCGCGTTTGTAAAAACCAAAGTTCCACTTGCACTAGCTGAAATAACTTTTGATGTTTCAGCCCTTACAGATCCAATTTTTGCAGATGTAGTATCACCAATTGTTACATTTACAGTCTCTCTTGAGTAAGCTCCAATTTGGAATTGTTTGTTTGTAAAACTACCAGATAGAAGGCTTATACCGTTGTAAGATGTAGTGTTTGCGATATTGTCAAGCTCTTCTAACAGTTTTGCAATGTCATTTTGAATAGCTTGTCTTGAAGCCAAACTTTGCCCATCTGCGGCGGCTTGCGTGGCTTTTGTTTTGATAGTATCGAGAATTTTGATTTGCTCATCCATCGCTTTGTCAGCTGTTTGAACCATCGCAATAGCGTCGTTTGCGTTTTTGATAGCTTGACCTAGCGAATTTGCTTGAGATCTCAAACTATCTGCAATCGTCATCCCAGATGCGTCATCTGCGGCAGTATTAATTCTAAGACCACTAGACAATCTTGACAAAGATTGATCAAGCTCCCTATTGTTTATTAACGCATTGGTATGCGCATTCATCGCAGCGATGTTGGTGTTAATTCTAAAACCCATTGTAAATCCTTTTGTTTGATATTCGGCATCCTTGCCTTAACAGATACAATATCGAACTTTTTCTAAAACAATTTAATTTTTTTTGAGTAGAATTTTTCGGTTTTAAAAAAGCTAAATAAATTAAGGTATTAATATTTGAAAAATCTAATAATTGTTGAATCGCCAGCAAAAGCAAAAACACTCAAAAGTTTTTTGGGCAAAGAATACGCCGTGGTCGCAAGCAAAGGACATATAAGGGATTTGCCAAAAAACACCTTTGGAATCAAAATAGAGGGTTCTTCTTTTACCCCAGATTACAGTGTAACTGAAGACCACAAGGCAATTGCGGCGGAGCTAAAAAAACTATCCAAAGAGGCCGAGACCGTATATCTAGCGACGGATGAGGATAGGGAAGGAGAGGCGATAGCTTATCATATAGCAAAAGTTATAGGCAAAGATGAAACAAAACTACCAAGAATAGTTTTTCACGAAATTACTAAAAACGCCATACTAAAAGCGCTTGAGAATCCGAGAAAACTAAATATGGATATGGTAAATGCCCAGCAAGCAAGAAGGCTTCTTGATAGAATTGTGGGATACAAACTATCTCCGCTAATAGCTTCAAAAATTCAAAAAGGTCTAAGCGCTGGTAGAGTCCAATCTGCCGCTCTTAAAATTGTAGTTGATAGAGAGAGGGAAATTAGGGCGTTTGTCCCAACTGAGTATTACGACATAAAAGCGTTATTTGATAAAAATATAGAAGGAGCGTTATCTGAAGCTTTTGGAGAAAAAATAGATAAACTATCCATAAAAACAAAAAAAGAGGCTGACAAAATAGTAGCGGCCGCCAACACTGAAAGCTTTGCGGTATCAAAAATAGAGACAAAGAAAAAAGTCTCAGCATCGCCCGCCCCTTTTATGACATCGACGCTTCAGCAAGCGGCATCTTCGCAACTAGGATTTTCACCAAAAAAGACTATGATGATTGCCCAAAAACTCTACGAAGGGGTTGAAACTCACAAAGGGACAAGCGGGGTTATTACTTATATGAGAACCGATAGCCTAAATATAGCAAAAGAGGCGCAAGATGCGGCAAGAGAGCTAATAGGTAAGCTATACGGCGATAAATATCTACCAAAATCTCCAAAAGTTTACAAAACAAAGTCACAAGGGGCGCAAGAGGCGCATGAGGCTATCCGTCCGACGATGATAGAGTTTACCCCAAATGACGCAAAAAGATATCTAAAAGCGGATGAGCTCAAACTATATACCCTTATCTACAATAGATTTATCGCTTCACAGATGAAAGATGCGGAGTTTGAGAGTCAAAATATTTTTATAGCTTCAAAAAGCCTAGTATTTAAAGCGAGCGGCTCAAAACTTGTGTTTGACGGTTTTTATAAAGTTCTTGGAAGCGAGGATAAAGATAAATTGCTTCCAGATGTCGCACAAAATGAGCCGCTTAAGATTCAAAAAATAACGGCAGAGCAAAAATTTACAGAGCCGCCGTCAAGATATTCAGAAGCTGGGCTTGTAAAACAGCTTGAATCTTTGGGTATTGGCAGACCAAGTACATATGCGCCGACAATCTCCACGCTAGATGACCGTGGATATATCAAAATCGAAAATAAGCAAATAGTCCCTACAGAGGTGGCATTTAAAGTTATTGAGGTATTAGAAAAACACTTTGAGGAGATAGTCGATAGCGGCTTTACCGCAAGGATGGAGGAAGAGCTAGATAAGGTTGAAGAGGAGAAAAAAGATTGGCAAAAACTTTTGAGTGAATTTTATGAAGGGTTTATCAAAAAAATAGAGGCTGGCAAAAAGGCGATAGAGAGTCAAAAAATAGCCATACCTATAGATGAAAATTGTCCACAGTGTGGCGCGCCGCTTGTAAAAAGGGTTGGGAGATTTGGAGAGTTTATCTCATGCTCAACATATCCTAAATGCAAATACACAAGAAACATCAAAAAAGAGGGGGAGGAAGATAAGCCTCGCTTCAAAGAGACAGATATTGAGTGTGATAAATGTGGCTCAAAAATGGTTGTAAAATCATCTCGTATGGGTGATTTTTTAGCGTGCTCTGCATACCCTAAGTGCAAAAATACAAAGCCACTCAAAGAGCCAAAAGCGGCCGCCGTACCTTGTCCATTGTGCGGTGGCAAGGTGGTTGAGAGGAGCTCAAAGAGGGGAAAATTTTTCGGTTGCGAAAACTATCCTAAATGTACATTTATCTCAAAATATGAACTCTCAACTGTCAAATGTGAAAAATGTGGCGGTGCGACAGTCCATAAAAAGCTAAAGACAAAAGAGTACTACGAGTGTCTTGACGCAGAGTGCAAGCACAAAACAGAGGCGAAGGATATAGCATCAAAATAGGTATCTTATCCGACACCCATCGCAAAGTCAAAAGGGCAAAAAAAGTAATAGACCTTTTAATTTCGGTTGGTTGTGAGCACATAATACATGCCGGAGACATCGTAGAAGAGGGGGTGTTAAAGGAGCTTAAAAAAAGCTCTGTCCCTTTTACTGCCGTATTTGGAAATAATGATAAACATTTAAGGGGCGTTAGGGATGAGTACTCCTTGGTTTACGAGCCATATTACTTTAAGCTTGGAGGGCTTCGTTTTAAATTGATGCATATTCCAATATATCTAAATCCAGATGCAGATGTGGTGATATTTGGGCATACACATAAAAAATATATCAACTTTACAGGCAAAACACTCTTTTTAAATCCAGGGGAAGCGTGCGCTAGAAACAAAGATTTGTCGGAGTGTCTAACTTTGGAGATTTCAGAAAACAAATTTGTAGTTACTTATTATTATAGAAAAATAAAAACAGATGTATGGAATACACACGAGATGGAGTTTATAAGATGAATAGGCAAATACTTTTATGCGCAATATCCAATGTGCAAAGCGGAAATTGTGGCGAAGATTGCGCTTTTTGCGCACAAAGCGCAAAGTATAAAACGGGGGTAGATACTTTTCGGTTTAAAGAGCCATCACTAGTTATAAAAGAGGCTAAAAGAGCAAAAGCGGCGGGGGCGATAGGGTTTTGTCTTGTAACTAGCGGAGCTAAACTAGAAAGTAAAAAAACAGAGTATTTAGCCACACTAGCCTCTATCATCAAAAAAGAGGTGGATGGACTTTTTTTGATAACCTCCGCAGGGATAGCAGACAAAGAGGCGCTAAAAGAGCTTAAAAAAGCTGGGGTAGATAGCTACAACCATAATTTAGAGACATCCAAAGAGTTTTACCCAAATATCTGCACAACCCACTCTTGGGATGAGAGATTTGCAACTTGTGAAAACGCAAAAAGCGCAGAACTTATGCTTTGCGCTGGTGGGATATTTGGGCTTGGAGAGAGTGAGAATGATAGAGATTCGTTGATTAACTCTTTAAAATCTCTAAAACCAATGAGCTCCCCGCTAAATTTTTATCATCCAAACGAGGCGCTTCCAATAAAGCAAAGCAATATCGATATAGATGAAGCCCTCGCGGTTATTAAAAAAGCAAAAAAAGAGCTTGAAAATACAGTTATAATGGTGGCAGGCGGCAGAGAGTATACTTTTGGAGATAGGCAAATAGAGATATTTGAGGCTGGATGCGATGCCATTATTGTTGGGGATTATTTAACGACATCTGGGCAAGAACCGACAAAAGACCATGAACTACTCAAAAAAGCGGGGCTAGAGCCGCTTCTGACATGTCCATTTACACATTAAACCTAAAGTGCATAATGTCGCCATCAGCAACAACATACTCTTTGCCCTCGAGCCTCATTTTTCCTTTCTCTTTTGCCCCTTGCTCTCCGCCGCACGCAATAAAATCTTCATATGCTATAACCTCGGCGCGGATAAACCCTTTTTCAAAGTCGTTGTGAATAACACTTGCCGCTTTTGGGGCCTTCCACCCTTTTTCTATTGTCCAAGCCCTTACCTCTTTAACCCCTGCGGTAAAGTAGCTAATAAGACCAAGCTTGCTAAATCCTTTACGGATAATTTGATCAAGTCCAGACTCTTTGATACCTAAACCTTCAAGCATCTCAAGTCGCTCTTCATCGCTAAGCCCGACAAGCTCCTCTTCTACTTTTGCGCATATTTTGATAACATCCGCCCCTTTTTTATTAGCAAACTCCAGAAGCGCTTCATAATGCTTATTTGTCCCCGCAAGCGCATCTTCATCCACATTTGCGGCATACATTATCTCTTTTGCGGTAATTAGTCTAAGCTCGCTACTAAGCTGTGCAAAAGCCTCATTATCTTTATTTGGAAAAGTAATAGCAAGAGAGCCGCCATTCATATGCTCTAATAGTTTTTTTGCCTCCGCTAGCATCGCCGCCGCACTCTTATCGTTTTTTGCCTGTTTTTCTAACCTCTCTATTTTTCTCTCAAGGCTTTGGATATCGGCAAGTAGTAGCTCGGTCTCAATAATCTCAATGTCTCTTAGTGGATCAACGCTATTTTCAACATGGGTAATATTGCCGTCTTCAAAACATCTAACAACATGAAGCACAACCCCCACATCTTTGATATGCCCCAAAAACTGATTTCCAAGCCCCTCGCCTTTACTTGCGCCCTTAACAAGTCCAGCGATATCTACAAACTCAACTGTGGAGTGTTGTATCCTTTGCGGCTTTACTATCTTGGCTAACTCCTCTAGCCTTTTATCCGGCACTGGCACTATCGCCTTATTTGGTTCAATTGTGCAAAACGGATAATTTGCCGCCTCTGCATTTTGCGCTTTTGTTAGCGCATTAAAAGTTGTTGATTTTCCTACGTTAGGTAGACCTACCAGCCCTACTCCAAGTCCCATTATTTACCTTCGCATTTTTTTAAAAATTCTACTATCGTTCTTACCGGAGCGCCGCTTGCTCCGTGCGGATTGTAATCCCACGATTTTTCTACATAGGCGGGGCCGGCTATATCAAGGTGCGCCCATTTTTGTTTGTTTTCTTCGGCGACAAATTCATCCAAGAACATCGCCGCAGTAATAGCTCCGCCATACCTCGAGCTTGAGCAGTTGGAAATATCGGCGATTTCGCTTTTAATAAGTTTTCTAAGGTGTTTATTAAAAGGCAAAGAGGCCATCAAATCGCCAGCCTCGTTGGCGGCCAAGAGTAGAAGTTTTTTAAGTTTTTCACTGTGCCCCATAACGCCGCTCGTATATTCACCGAGAGCAACAACGCAAGCGCCGGTAAGCGTCGCCATATCTATCATATAATCAAAAGGTTTTGCCGCTTTTTTAAAATAATCTTGCGCATAGCAAAGGACATCGGCAAGGACGAGTCTACCTTCGGCATCTGTATTTCTAATCTCTATCGTTTTTTTGTTTTTGGCCCTCAAAATGTCGTCAGGTTTATAAGCATTGCCCCCTATCATATTTTCGCAAAGCCCCAAAAAGCCGTGTATTTCCACATTCAAATTGAGTTTTGCCGCCGCTTGCATAATACCTATTACAGCGCACGCTCCAGCTTTATCAGCCTTCATTGTCACCATATAATCGGATGGCTTTAGGCTAAGACCGCCGCTATCGTATGTAAGCCCTTTGCCTATTAATACCACCCGTTTTGATGGAGTAAGACCCCCCTTTGGTTTGTAGCTCATATGCACAAGTCTAGGAGGATGGGCTGAGGCTCTAGCCACAGACAAAAATGCCCCCATCTCCTCATCTTTTAAAAACTTCTCATCATATACTAGACATTCAAACTCTTCCTCTTTTGCCACTTTTTCGGCTATTGTCGCCACTTGTATCGGAGTGGCGTCATCGGGGGCTAAATTAACTATATCTCTAACAAAGTTTACGCTTGTCGCCACAACGCTAGCCGCCTCTATCGAATCGTTTATCTTCTGCTCGGTAAGGGCGGATTTTTTTGGTAGAACAGCCGAAATATATATGCTTTTTAGCTGGCTATCTTTTTTTTCGCTTTTATACCAATCAAACGAGTATCCGCCAAGAATAAACCCTTCAGTAAAAGCGGCGCAGAATAGTTCCGTATCCCCGCTAGCCTCTACTTTTGCACTTTTAAAGTTAAAATTTTTGAGAGTCGCATGCGCTTTTGCTGCAGCAATTTTTATCTCTTCTGCTTCAAACTCTTTAAGTTTTATATATAGCCTCTTTGAAGCGCTTACATAAAAGTGTTCAGAGTCATTTTTAAAAAACCCACCCTCTTCTAAAGCCTCAAGGTCTACCTCATCAACACCTCTTTTTATAGATGGTTTTTTTTCCAAAAAAACTATTTGAGCGTCAGCTTTTACTGAAGCTATATCTTTATTTTTAAATGTTATTTTCATCTTTTTGCCCCCTTACAAGTTTTTGTTTTGGCCTTGAAGCCTTATTTACATAATAATAAAAGCTGCCAAGCATTGCTGCTGCAAATGGAATTGCTAAATACCAATGAGCCTTCATCCATTTGACTATATTTAAAATTGTCTCGCCCAAAAAATATGTTAAAACAATTGTCATAGCAGCCCATACGAAAGCGCTTATTAAATTTATAAAAGCAAATTTTCTCTTATCATATCTCGTTGTGCCTATCGCCATCGGAATAATCGTACGAAGTCCGTATAGGTATCGTTGTACAAATATAACAGGCCAGCCGTATTTTCTTAAAAGTAGGTTTGCAAGCGCCACCTTTCGGCGATGTGACCTAAAATACTCAATCGTATATTTTTTGTTGTATCTGCCAACATAAAACCAAAATTGATCGCCCAGAAAACCACCAATCCCAGCAACAAGAATTGCCAAAAATAGCTCCATGTGCCCTGTATGAATAAGGAGTCCAGCCATAACAAGACCAAGCTCACCTTCCATCATGCTCCAAACAAATAAAATCGGGTAGCCGTGCTCCGTTAAAAGTCTTATGAGAGTTTCTTCCATCTAATACCTATACCGTCAAAATCGAGTAGACTTCTGTAATCTCTTCTAATTTACCCCGTCCTGGCAAAAATCCAAGCTCCACGACAAAGCAAGCCTCGACACAGTTGCCACCCGCTTTATTGATTAGATTTGCCGCGGCGACAGCAGTTCCGCCTGTGGCTATTAGGTCATCTACGAGTAGCACCCTTGCATTTTCTATCCCCCTAAACGCATCAAGATGTATCTGAACCTCGTCTGTGCCATATTCAAGGGTGTATTTTTCGCTTATTACAGTACTTGGGAGTTTGCCGGGCTTTCTTATCGGCACAAACCCAAGACCAAGAGAGGCGGCAAGGGCGGAACCAAAAATAAAACCGCGACTTTCTATGCCAGCTATAAAATCGAGCTTATAATCTTTGTATCTCTCATGCAAATGGGTCATTAAAATAGAATACGCTTCGTGGTTGTTTAAAAGCGTCGTAATGTCTTTAAACACTATTCCTGGTTTTGGGAAATCAGGCACATCCCGCACCGAAGAGGCAATAATACTTTTTTCTACTTCGCTTAGCATTTTCATATGAACACCTCGTTTAATTAAATTAGCGCTTCTATTTTGTTTTCAAGCTCTTTAATTCTATTTTTTAACCTATCGTTTTCAAGTCTAAACTGACTATTGCGCCCTTTTATCGTCTTCACATCGTTTCTTAACTTGTTTAATTCTTCGTTTAAAATATCTATATCGCCAAGGCTTCTTTGGAGTTGAAGCTGATATTTTCTTATTAGATTTTCAGCCTCTTCAAGCGTTGTCTTTGTGGCGCTAGTGGAGCTTTTTTCTTTTTCAGATAAATTTTTGAAGTAGTACATTTTGAATGCCAAAAATCCCATTAAAAGAAAGTTTGCGCTAACAAGCAACCAATCAAACATTGCTTAACACTCTCTTAAAATTTTGCAATTCTCTCAGCGTGTCTACCGCCTTCAAATTCACCTTTTAGCCACGCCTCTACAATAGACTCTGCAACCCCAAAGCCAATAGCTCTTTCGCCCATGCAAAGCACATTTGCATCGTTGTGCGCCCTTGCAACTGCGGCTGTATACGCATCATGACAAAGAGCCGCTCTAATGCCTGCGTGTCTATTTGCCGCCATACTCATACCTATCCCACTACCACAGATAAGAACCCCTTTTGAGTTTTTATGCGCCAACACAGCTTCACACACTTTATTTGCATAATCAGGATAATCAACTCTATCTTCTGTGCAACCAAGGTCAACAACCTCAACCCCTTTTTCTTCCAAAAGCTTTTTTGTGTAAGCTCGTAGATTTTTTCCAGCATGGTCGCTAGCTATAAAATATTTCAATTCTTACCTCCCCCTTTAATAGCTTTTTGCCTAGATTTTAGCCAAAAAAAGTTTTAAGCCTACTGGCTAATATTGGTATCTTCCACCATTTGAGTCGCATTCTGATCTGCGCCTTGAGTCAAAATAGCCCCTGGATTAAAAAACTCCCTTTTTACATTTGGTCTGCGTTCCAAAACAACGGCGTTATACTTTGCAAATACAGGAGCAGAGACCATACCGCCCGTCATTTTGCCGGGAAGAGGTTTGTTGTCATCATTACCAAACCAAACAAGCGTCTGCACCGAAGGAGTAAAGCCGCAAAACCACGCGTCCCTATAATCATTAGTAGTTCCTGTTTTTCCAGCCACCTCTGTTCCGGGCGTTGCCGCTTTGGTTCCGGTACCTCTTAAAACTACATCTTTCATCATATCTATTACTTGATACACATGCTCAGGCGAAGCAATAGATTCTTTTTTGGATTCAAACACTACTGTTTGCCCATTTCTTGTTTTGATGCTTTTTACAAGTCTTTGCGACACTTTTGTCCCATAATTTGAGATAATAGTGTAAATTTCGCTAAAATCAAATGGTGAAATTGTATAACTGCCAAGAGCTATCGATAGTTCTGGTTTAATCCCCTCAAATCCAAACCTAATAAGCTCTTTTTTAACGCTCTCTATCCCAAGTTTTTCCACCAAATCTATTGTAGCAAGGTTTTTGGAGTGCACAAGAGCCTCTCTCATTGTTATTGGGCCTTCATATTTTAGGTCATAATTTTGCGGACTCCAAACTTTTGAGCCAAAAGTATATGTTCGTGGAGTATCAGATAAAAGACTATCTGGCGTAAAATTGCCACTCTCAATACCAACAAGGTATATAAATGGCTTAAAGCTAGAGCCTGCCTGCCTTTTTGCTTGCATTATCCTATTAAATGGGCTTTTATAAAAATCAACGCCGCCTGAGAGCGCCAACACATCACCCGTTGCCTGTTCTATCGAAATTAACGCCCCATTAAAGTTAGACATATTAGTCTTTGCGCCATAATTTTTTATCGCCTCATTATACTGCTCTTTTAGCGCGGCATCAGCAGCCTCCTGCAATGGCAAATCTATTGTCAAATCTATTCTATATCCACCATTTTTTATATCCGGATATTGGGCGGATAACATACGCACGGCGGCGTCAACCGCGTATGGGGCTTTATTGTAGTTAATTGGTTCATTATAGATTTTCGGCTGCTCAGCAATTGCACGCTGATAAGTGGCGTCGTCTATCCATCCTAAATATCTCATCCGATTAATAACCGTATTTGCCCTTTGATTTGCCCCTTCAAAGTTTTTTACGGGGTCATATGCGCTTGGAGCTTTTGGGAGTCCAACCAAAATAGCCGCCTCTTTTAGCGTAAGTTCGCTAAGGTTTTTGCGAAAGTATCCCCATGCAGCGGTTTTGACGCCGTAATATCCATGTCCAAAATATATTTGATTTAGGTATCTTTCAAGGATTTGCTGTTTGGTTAGCTTCTCTTCAACCTTAAAAGCAATAAAAGCCTCTTTTATTTTTCTGGTAATAGTTTTTTCACTTGTTAAAAGCGTCGTTTTGACAAGCTGTTGTGTTAGAGTACTAGCTCCCTCTACCGCCTTACCTGCTATAATGTCTTTAACAATGGCCCTAAGTATCGCCTCAAAGCTAATCCCTTTGTGCTCAAAAAAAGCGGTATCTTCAGTTGCTATAAGCGCCTCTATAAGGATATTCGGCATCTCTTCATAAGCTGCATACACCCTGTTTTCGGTATCAAATACATTTGCAATTAGCTTGCCGTTAGTATCAAATACTTGCGTCGTAAGAGGCGGGTTATAGTTGATTAGCTTATCAAGGTCATAACTAAAAGATCGATAAAAGTATATAAGTAAAAATGTCAGCAGCGTAGTCGCCAAAATGGCAATAGCCGCAATATATCTCATCATTTTCTAAATTCCCTATCTTTAAAATCGGCAGCCATCAAACGCTTCGTATAATCATTTTTGGGGGTTAAAAATATCGCCTCAGCCTTTCCAAATTCAACCTGTTTGCCGTCTTTTATGACCATAATATATTCGCACAACTCTCTTGCAAGCGAAAGTTCGTGTGTCACAAAAATTAAATAAAATCCAAATTTTTCCATTAGACTTTTGACAAGCGAGACTATTTCACTTTTTGTATCTGCGTCAAGCGCCGTTGTTGGCTCATCCATCAAAAGTAGCTTTGGATTTTGACCAAGCGCAATTGCAATTATAACCCTTTGTAGCTGACCACCGCTAAGCTCAGATGGGAATCTATCCAAAATCTCTGCGCTAAGCCCCATCTGCTCTAAAAGCTCTATCGCCCTTAATTTATCAACGCCCCAAAACTGCTTTTTTATTTTGCTCATTGGAGATAGCGCGGTAAAAGGGTTTTGCGGAACAAAGGCAAGATTTTCGCCCCTTTTTAGCTTCTCTATACCAGATATTTGCACCGCAAAATCAAGCTCTTTTGGCAAAATTCCCATAATTGCTTTCATAGTAAGCGACTTGCCGCTACCACTCTCGCCAACTATGGCTAAAGAGCTATGAACTTCAAAAGATATATCAACCAGTGTTTTTTCGCTACTACTAACTATTATTTTTTCAAAAGCTATCAAGAGTGAGCCTTTATAATTTTAAGAGCTTTAATTAAATCGCCCTTTTTTTCACCAAGCCTTGCAATGAGCCGAATTGACGGAGTCTTGACGGTTGGGGGACGGATAAAGCCGACTATTACATTCATTTTTGCGAGTTTTTTATGGATATTTTCTGCGTTTTTTGTCTCTATCATAATTATAGGGGTTAAAAACTCTTTGCCCAAAATCTCAGAACAAATCGACAATCTTGTATCCAACTTTTTACGAAGCGTTTGCGAATTTTTGGCTATTTTTTTAATTCTCTTATTGGCAACCTCTGCATCTATAGGGGAGAGAGCCGTAGAGTATATAACAGACTTTGCGCGATTAATTAAAAAAGAGATTATCTCTTTTGAAGCTAAAATATATGCCCCATAACTTCCAATTGCCTTAGAGAGCGTCCCCATTTTAATGTGTTTAGCCTTTGGAGCGATACCATAAAAGTCGTATATTCCACCTAAATTTGGGCCTATTACCCCATATCCATGCGCCTCGTCAATTACAAGGTATGCCCCGTATCTATCCGCCGCCTCGATAATCTCTTTTGGCAAAATATCCCCTATCATCGAATAAACAGACTCAACAAAGATAAATACCCTATTTGCCTTTGCATTTTTTAGCTTCTCTTCAAGGTCGGTTGCGTCATTGTGCCTAAAAAGCTCATATTTTGCTTTTGAGATAGGAAGTGAAGCTATCCCACTTGCGTGATACTCCTCATCCATAAGTACAAGGTCGTTATGCCCCGCAAGTGTAGATACAAGGGCGGTATTAGCAAGAAAGCCACTTCCAACTATCAAAACATCTTCAAAACCGTGAAGTTTTAATAGCGTTTTTTCTAATTTTTTATGTGAGTTTTGATATCCGTAAACCAACTGCGAAGCAGATGGGGCAAATAAACCCTCTTTTTTAAGGGCGCTAACCGCTTTTTCAAAGCTCTTTTTATCTTTTTTAAAACCCAAATAGTCGTTTGAGGCAAAGTCAATCGCATTTTTTGGCAAAAATCTTTTACTTCTAAGTCTCCCTTTTTTTGCAAGCGCTTCAAGTGATTTTTGAAATTCTGTCATTGGATAAAAGGGAGTAGTTTTTCTATCGTAAGCCCCATCGCGCACGACTCTAACCCATTTTGGGAAAGGATGTAATCTTTACAAAACCCCTCTACCATGCACCCTCCAGCCTTGCCGTCCCACTCGTTTGAAGCTAAGTATTTATCCAGCGCACTTTCCTCAAACTCTTTAAAAAAATATTCAGTGATTGAGATGTCTACAAATGTAAGGGCTTTTGAAGCATAAGCGGTGCAGGTGATAATACCCACGCTTTTGCCGCTTTGTTTTAGGAGTATCGCTTTTGCGTCATTTACATCTTTTGGTTTTCTAAGTATCTCGCCGCCTGCTGTTACAACAGTATCGGCACAAAGCAAAGGAATATCAAGCCCATACTCTTTTTTTGCCCACTCAAGCTTGCCCATAGTCGCCTTATAAACAAACTCTCTAGGGGTTGCAACCTCTAGCGTATCTTCATCGAAACCGCAACTAACTTGCATAAACTCTATTTTAAAATCTCGAAGTATTTTTGCTCTAGTCGGCGACGATGAGGCGAGGCGAAGCACTAGTATCCCCTCAGAATTACGCCGAGCATTAGGGCTATAAGACCTAAAAATATATTTGTCGGTATTAGTATTTTGGCAAGAGGGGCCAAATATTTTGCGCTAACCTCAAGCTCTCCAGCATTAAAAAACTTTTTTGCCTTGTTAAATCTAAAATAAATCACACCGTAAATTATCGTCATAACGGTCCAAATCTGTGTTTTTATATGCACAAGCACATACAAATCTGGGGCGCCCTTAAAGCCGGCTCCAAGCATCATGACGATGCCAGTAAGCCCAAGCAGTGCGATAGACGGGGAGACCATCAAGAAAAATCTATTCAGCACGCCGATAACAAACTCTAACCTCTGTGCTTTTTCGTTTATGACAGGTAGCGATGGATGGACGGCGAGACGCACCGCTATCATCCCCCCTATCCAGATAATAGCGGCAAAAACATGAATAAAAACTATAAATCTCGCATACTCGGCAAAAAAAGCGCTCATATTAGGCTCCCAGTTTCGATTTGACAAATGATAAAGCCGCCGCTTTTAGCTCATCTTTTTTGCTAACATCTTTTGCGCTACCACTTGCAAAATCAGCCCTTCCACCGCCTTTTCCATCTGCCGCCGCAAGAGCGGTTTTGAGCCACTCGCCCGCATTAATATCAACCCCTTTTGCACCGCATACGGCGGAGATTTTGTCCTCGCCCGCTTCAAGTAGCATTATCGCCGCTTTGTCAAACTTATTTTTTATCTCATCCACAACCGCTTTTGCATCCACACCCTCTACAAAATCGCATACAACCTTAACGCCGCCGATTTCTACTGTTTCAAGCTCTTTTTTACTACCACTTTGAGCTTTAATTAGCTTTTCTTTTAGCTCTTTTATCTCTGATTTTAATCTTGCAATGCCCGCTTTTAGGTCTTTGTTTTTAAGTTCGCCTTCAAGCTCGTTTACAACGGCTCTAAATCCTTTGGCATACTCGACCGCCGCCAGACCAGCAACCGCCTCTATCCTTCTCACTCCAGCTGAAACTCCGCTCTCTTTTACGATATAAAAACTCCCTATCTCGCCTGTAGAGCGTGTGTGCGTACCGCCGCAAAGCTCAATAGAGGCATCCCCAAAGCTTACAACTCGCACCCTATCGCCATACTTTTCACCAAAGAGCGCCATAGCGCCGCTATTTTTGGCTTCATCTAAGCCCATAACCTCGGTCTTGCCGCCAATATTTCTAGCAATCAGAGTATTTACCCTCTCCTCAACCTCGGCTATTTGCTCATCCGTCATCGCTTTCGGAGCGGTAAAGTCAAATCTTAGACGCTTATCGTCCACATCGCTTCCCGCTTGCGTTACCGTATTTCCAAGCACCTCTCTAAGCACGGCGTGAAGTAGGTGGGTAGCGGAGTGGTGTTTTGCGCTCTCAGCTCTAGCGTTTGACACAACCGCTTTTAGTTTATCTCCTACTGAAATTTTGCTTGTTACTTTTACTTTTGAGAGGTTAAGATCAAAAAACTTTCTTGTATCAAGCACGCTTGCCTTACCTACTAGCTCACCCTTATCTCCAGCCTGACCGCCGCTTGCCGCATAAAAAGGGGTAGGATCCAGCATTACCCACCCCTCATCTGTTAACTCAGAGGTTAGCTTAAAATTATTATCCAAAAGGGCAAGAACTGTTGCATCTGCTTCAAGTCTATCATACCCTACAAACTCATTTTTGCCAAATTTTTCAAGCAGTTCCTTAAAATCACCCTCATTTGCTGTGTCCCCACTACCTTTCCAAGCCGCTTTTGCCCTCTCTCTTTGCTCTTTCATCTTTGCCTCAAAGCCGCTATGGTCAAGAGCTATATTTTTCTCTCTTAACATATCCTCTGTCAAATCAAGCGGAAAACCAAAAGTATCATAAAGCTTAAAGGCGGTCTCTCCGCTAAAGATTTTTGGATTTTTGGCTACCTCTTTTTCAAATAGCTCCATCCCCGCAAATATTGTAGAAAAAAACCTCTCTTCTTCGGCCTTGATACTCTCTTTTACATACTCGGCTTTTTCAGCTAGATACGGATAGCCGTGCCCCATCAAAGAGAGAAGGGCATCATAAAGCGCATACAAAAATGGCTCTTTAAACCCTAATTTATAACCATGCCGAACTGCCCGTCTTAGTATCCGTCTAAGGACATATCCCCTCCCCTCTTTGTCAAAAGTAACCCCTTGAGCGACAAGGAAGCTAACAGCCCTTAAGTGATCAGCAATTACGCGGTAGCTTGCGCCTGAAGCATACTCATATTTTTTACCCACTTTTGCCTCTATTGCTTCGATGAGTGGCATAAATAGGGAGCTGTCATAATTTGAAAATTTCCCCTCTTTAATAGCGGTAATTCTCTCAAGTCCCATTCCAGTGTCGATTGATGGCTTTGGCAAAAGACTCATTGAGCCATCTTCAAACCTTTCATACTGCATAAACACAAGATTCCAAATCTCTAAAAATCTATCGCCATCGCCGCCAAAATAGTCATCAGAGGAATTAAAATGCTCCTCGCCTTGATCAACATAAATCTCCGAACACGGCCCGCAAGGTCCCGTATCCCCCATCTGCCAGAAGTTATCTTTATCACCCATTTTGACTATTCGCTCTTTTGGGAGATACCTCTCCCAGATTTTGCCAGCCTCATCGTCGCTTTCATGGATAGAGACCCAAAGCCTATCTTTTGGAAGCTCCATCACATCTGTAACAAACTCCCACGCATATTTGATAGCATCCTCTTTAAAATAATCGCCAAATGAGAAGTTGCCAAGCATCTCAAAAAAAGTGTGGTGTCTAGCGGTAAAACCTACATTCTCAAGGTCGTTGTGCTTTCCGCCAGCTCTAATACAAGTTTGGCTACTTGTTGCCCTTGGTGGATTTGGCGCAGGAACCTCACCTGTAAATATACTCTTAAACTGCACCATCCCAGCATTTGTAAAAAGGAGTGTGGGATCATCTGGCACAAGCGGCGAGCTATCCACTACGGTATGATCTTTTGAGGCAAAATAATCTAAAAATGACTTTCTAATATCCATCTGTAACTCTTTTGTTTCTAAAAATAATTTCTCTTCTCTTTATGTCTCATATGAAATGAACGATTCTGCAGTGCAACCATCAAAGCTTTGGCTTTGGGGCGCCCTGCACGAAGCCTTAGTGAATGAATATGAGACTAAAGAGAATAAAACTTACGAAAATATGCGGATTATACCCAAATCAGAGTGAAATTTCTGTCCCTATCCCATCTACAGTAAATAGCTCAAGCAAAATCGAGTGCTCCACCCTACCATCTATAATGTGCGCCTTTTCAACGCCACCCTCAACAGCCCTCAAACAAGCCTCCACTTTTGGAATCATCCCACCGGCAATAGTCCCATCTTTTATTAGGGCGTCGATACGGGCTTTATCAAGGCTTGCAAGGAGGTGTTTTTCTTTGTCTAATACGCCGGTAGTATCGGTCATAAATATCACTTTTTTTGCTTTTATAGCCACAGCTACGGCGCTTGCAAGGGTGTCAGCGTTGATGTTGTATCCCGGATGCCCAAGAGAGTCCCCCTCGGCGATTGAGGCTATAACAGGGACAAACTTTTCATCCAGCACCTTTTCGACAATAGATGGGTCAATCTCTGTAACCTCTCCAGTTAGCCCCATCCCATTTGATAGTGGTTTTGCTTTAAAAAATGAAGAGCTTTTGCCATTAAGCCCGATAGCTTTTGCCCCGTGTCCACAAAGGAGTGAGACTATTTCGTTATTTATAGCCCCCCACAGCACCATCTCCACAATCTCCATCGTAGCCTCATCGGTTATACGCACCCCATCTACAAATTTTGGTTCAATATTTAGCTTCTCAAGCATTTTATTGATCTCTTTACCGCCGCCGTGCACTACAACAGGTCTAATTCCAACAAGGGTAAGAAGGAGTATATCTCTTGCAAAAGAGGCTTTAAGCTCATCTGAAATCTGCGCTGCGCCGCCGTATTTGATAACCATCGTCTGACCGCTAAATTCCTTGATGTATGGCAGAGCGTTTAGAAGTGTTTTTACTGTTTCAACTTTTTTATGCATATTAAACATCCACTTAGAATTTTTTTGTAATTGTCGCAAAACAACCCTTTAGTGTTAACAAAACTATTTACAATAATTATATTTTTATTTTTTGTTTATTACAATCTTGTGACTAAATTGGAACGATATTTTCTTGTATTTTGATAGCAAAAAAAG
>JAVRLX010000014.1:0-35010 GCA_031960985.1 Campylobacterales bacterium
AACGATTATAGAAGAACATCTAGGGGGAAGGTTAGAACTTCAAAATACGCAAAACGGCGCTATGTTTACTATATGGCTACCGAAGGTAAAAAGGCAGTAGGAAATTGAGAGTTAATTTGTATATATTCTAAAAAACAACAAAAAAGAGCAAGAACAAACAGGTATCAGGTACCTTTTGCATGTTTTTTTGTCTGTTTCTTGCTAATATAGAAGTATGTATTTTACTTTACATCTCTGGTTAGCCTGCGCCATTTCGACATAAAGCTCATCGTATCGCTCTCTTTTTCTCCGTCTTCTCCAAATATGTACTTATATATTTTCGCTAGCTCTTCTCTTGCGTTTTTATACTCTTTATCGCTTCTAAAGATCACTTTTTGCATCTCTTTTGTTTCGATATTTTGCAAATATACAGAGTCGTCTCGTTCAAATACGATGTCGTCAAATATAGCAATGGTTGGCTCTACTACTTTGTTCATCTCCAAAAGCTCAACCACCACGGCAAGATTTTTTTGGTATTCGTACTCTGCAAAGAGTAGCTCATCTTCGGCAAAAAATATAGGCTCACACGCCCTCACCTCTTTAAGCTCTGCCGTTAGATATGTGTGCGTGGCTAACCTCTCCACATCTTTATCGGTTTTTTGCATATGGTTTTCGTCGTTGTTTCGAAAGATAAATTGCTCCGTTAAATTCCCTTTTAGCTCTTTGTAGCGCTCTATCCCCATTTTATAAATCATTTGTGATTCGTTTTGGATAGCTAGGATTAGCTCTACTTTTGCCTCTCTTAAGATATCGGTTGCAAGCTCTGTGTTTTTATCCACTACCCTATTTGCTTCGTCGATAAAGATAGATACGGGGGTTTTGCGTGGTTGCTTGGCTCTTTTTGAGAGGCTCAATACTATCGATTGGTTAAGGGCGTTTATCATTTGATTTGTCAGTAGCGATGTATTTACGATTACTATCTTGCCGTTATTTAGCTCTTCGATAATATCGCACTCATGTTCACTAAAAAAGCTGTAATCATAAAAGTGTTTGAGCGAGGACTCTAATGAAAATATAACACCATAGTTACCCGAAAAATCGTCGCTAATAGATACCGCCATCGACTTATAACTATCCAACATCGCAAAGCTGTTATTTAGCTCTTCAATACGAAGCAAAGCCTCCTCAAACCCCCTCTGCACTTTAGGCCACTCATTTTCTATATTTTGGTTTGCAAACTCTTTTTTCATCTTTGAGGCAAACGCCGATACGAGCTTGTCTTTTAGGAAGGCGACTAGCATAGGGTGTCCATCGGTGAACATACAGAGCTTTTTGACGGTACGAATGCAACTATACAAAGAAGCGAAAGATGCAACCGTCGGGTACTCGAAATTTTCGGCGTGATAGTCGGTTACGGGAAGTGAAGTATGTTCTATCCTAGATATTTTGTCGTTAAAGTCTACTGTATATCGAAATAATAGCTTTGGAAACTCTACCCCAAGTTGTTCAAACGACTCTTTTACTTTCCCTATTTTGCGAATTACACGCACAATATTTGAGCCAAGCGTTGCCGCCGCGGAGTGCCAAAAGACCCCCTCTGTGTCCCGTTGACTAATAAGCGCAAAAAGGAGCGCATACACCTCTTTAATTGTCATATACTCAAACGGGTTTGTCTTTTTGCCCCACGGAGTCCCTATCTCTATAGCGTCCCCTAGCCTACCCGCCTCAAGGGCTAACTTTTTGATTCCTAAATGCAGATTGCCTTTGAAGTCATAGACTAGGATGCCGTGTTTTTTAGCGATTCTATCTTTGATGTTTGGGAGTATAAAGCCTGTGGTCTTACCACTCCCCGTCTCGCCAATACAAAGAGCGTGCGTAAACTCATCTTTGACTATGGGAGCCACCCTCTTAAAGCTTTGTGTGTTATCTAAAAATCCAAGTGTCAAAGCCATTATAGAAACCTTATTTTTTAGGCGTATTTTGCCCTAAAAAGGCTTTTTACAAGATGATGATTTGATACAATAACCAATCATATAAAAGGAAGTAACAATGCTATCTGATAAAAGGATACTGCAAACCCTCTCCAAAATGCCAAAACCAAAAAATAGCGGGGAGTTTGCAAAAAGCTCACTTGTAATAAATCCAACAAACCCAAAACACTTAGAAAAGTTAGCTACAATTGAAGCAGATATAGCGGTTATAAATCTTGAAGATGGTGTGGCGGATAGCAAAAAAGAGGAGGCTTTGTTTGCGGCGGCAACGGCTCTTTCGTCTCTAAAAAGCTCAAAAGCTGTAATCTCCATCAGAACAAATCCTATAGACTCCCCATACTTTCCTTTGGAGATGGAGATAATAAATATTGTCTGCCCAGACGCCATTAGGATACCTAAAATTAAAAACAAAGATGAGCTTTTAAAAATAGAAAAGATGTTAAACCCATCGATAGATATACATCTAACCATAGAGACAAAAGAGGCTTTTTATAATCTTAGAGAGTTAAAAACAAGTAGTAGAGTTACAACCCTTTTTTTGGGGGCGATAGATTTGCTAGAGGATTTAAAGCTTGGCTCTTGGATGATTGATACAAAAAGTGACACACTCAAATATATTATGTCAAAGTTTGTTGTTGACTCAAAAAGTATTGACACTAAACCTATCTCTTTTGTTTGGCAAGCGTATGAGGATATGAAAGGGTTTGAGAGTTGGATTGAGATTGAGAAAAATATGGGGTTTGAAGCAAAGGCGTGTATATCGCCGGCGCAAGTTAAAAAAGCAAATGAGTTTTTTGCCCCATCAAAAAAAAGTATTGAGGATGCGCTTTATATAAAAGATGTTTTTGAGAAAAATGAGGCTCTTGGTATCGGGGGTTTTAAAGATGAAAGATTTGGTTTTATAGATGCTCCAATATATAAAAATGCGATTTTGACTCTTAAAAAAGGTGGTGTGATTTTATAAAAGCTTGGTTATTATAAGTTTCAAACTAATTATATGACAAACAAAAGGGAGAAAATGAATAAAATTTTTGTATTTGCCATATCGACGACGATATGCCTGTCGGCTTTTGCAACGGTAGAAGAGAATGTAAAAAAATTGATAGAGACAAAAGAGTGCGTAAAGTGTGACTTAAGGGGAGCAAATCTTCAAAATGCATTTTTGGAATTTGCAAATCTAAGTGGGGCAAATTTAGAGGGGGCAAATTTAGAGGGGGCAAATCTACTGGGCGCTAGCATTGATGGCGCAAATGTAAAAAATGCAAACTTTAAAGGCGCAAATGTCAAAGGCGCAAACTTCAAAAACTCGAATCTTTTAAATGCAAACTTTGATGATGCCGATGCTAGCGGAGCAATTTTTAGAAAAAGCAATCTATCTAATACAAGCTTTAAAAACTCCAAAATGCAAGGAGCATACCTAAAAGAGGCAAACCTAGATGGAGCCGATATGAGTGGCGCAAATCTTAAAAATGCAAATATGGTAGGAGCAAATTCAGCCACCGCTAATCTAAACGGAGCCGATACAAGCGATGTTTTTAAGTCTGAAGCTAGGAAAACCTCAAATAAAAAAGGCAAAAAATACGCAAAAGGCAAAAAAACAACTGCAAAAAGCAACAAAAAAAGCAAAAAAGTGGTAGTAAAAAAACAGAGGGCTAAAACTAAAAAAAACTAACTACCAAAATTTCTGAATGGCTAAATAATCTCATGGGAGGTCCCCAAACTCCTGCGCCGGATGTAACTACGATTTTACTTGCCTCATCGGTGTATTCGCCATATACAAAAGGTTGAGCGAGCGAAACTAGATAATTAAAAGGCCATATTTGCCCGTTATGGGTATGTCCACAAAACACAAAATCAGGATGAAATTGCAACGCTTCTTTTGCGCTCTTTGGTTGATGGGCAAGCAGTATAGTTGTTTTTTGAGCTCCCAAAAAAGCCTTTTTTGGATTTGGCTCTTCTGCGCCAACCCTTGTAGCGGCAGGGTCACTAAGCCCAACAATCGATAAGTCCGCTACATTTACGCTTTCATTTATTAGCGTTTTAATATTGAGAGTTCTTAAAAACTCCATTTTTGTATCAAAATCTTCATAGTAATATTCATGATTTCCAGGCACAAAATACACCCCCAGTCTACTTTTTAGTTCGCCAAATGGAGCCAATGCCTCTTTTAGCGAATCTATATTTCCATCACACAAATCCCCAACTATCAAAATAATATCTGTATTGAGCTCATTGACTTGCCGCACGATATTTTTTGCAAACTCTCTTTTGGATGGATCTATGTGCGTATCGGCTATTACAGCTACCTTTAGTCCAATCAAAGTTTTTGAGTTTGTAGCAAGCTGTATATATTTGACTTTTGGCGGTAAAGATGCAGCGTAGAAAGAGTAGAAAAACATAATAGCAAAAATAGCAAGCAATGTATACTTCAAATACTCAAAATAAACAAATTTTTTCGCTATTTCGAGCGCTATGCCTAGTATCGTAACAAACAAAAGCACACCGAGTACCGTCGCAAAAAATGGACGGATAGACCAAAAAGCCTGAGTAATTGACAAAGCAACAAAGCCAAATTGCCATGCCGCCATAGCGCCAAGGAAAGCTTTTTTGATTGTTTGATTTTTTGTAAAAAAAGAGAGAAATCGGTTGTAAAAATAAAAGTCAAAAACTGCGAAAATAAGCGATAATATGGCTAAAAAAATAAGTTTTGAAATCATAACACCAAAAGTCTAGCCCCCTCTAAAGAGCCATTTTCCAAAGCAGAGAGCTTTATTTCACATTCATCTACGCTTTTTTTAAATCCATTTTGCGCTATATACTCTTTTATTTCATAGAGCAACCACTCATTTGCTTTAAGTATTCCGCCGCCTAGAACCAAAATTTTTGGATTTAGCATAGTAATAATAAGCGATGCGCCATACCCTACTCCAGCTATAAACTCCTTTACTATCCTTGCCCCTGCGTCACTCTTAAGAAGCTCTTCTATCGTAGCGGCTTCAAGCTTTGCAATTTTTGCGCTTTTCAAAAGACCGCTTCCAGAGGCTGTTAGCTCCAAGCAGTTATCTTTGCCGCAACCACACTTTGCGCCTGTAACAAGGTATGGAATGTGCCCTATCTCCCCCGCCATATTGCCGGCTCCACATATTAGTCTCCCACTTTCTATATACGCGCTTCCAAGCCCTGTTCCTACATATAAAACGCTAATATTTTGTTCGCCAAAATATGCAGCCTCAGCTAATGCGGCGCATTTCAAATCATTTTGGATAATAATAGTTTTGTCTCTAAAGCGAGCGTTTAGATCTATATTTTGCGCCGATATGTTTGGGGCTGAGAGTATGATATTATCTCTTACTTGTCCGGCAAAAGAGATGCCTACCTTTGATATATCTGGATAAGACAAAAACAGATTGCAAAGCTCCGCCTCTATATCTACGCCTAAGCTATCCTTTTCAAAAGATACAGATGAGTCGCCCTCCTCCACGACACATCTAAAATGGGTGCCACCCCAATCTATATAGGCTATACTCAAGAGGCATAAATCCTAAAATCAAGTCCTTGAAATATAGAGTTTTTACGCTCCAACTCCGATAAAAACTGCTCATCGATATTATTTTCTTCTACCATATCAAGGAGTTTTACAAAGTTTGATATATGCTCTTTTGTCCTTTTAGTACTATATTCCACCGCTGTTTTTGTAGTCATCAAAAATGCCCAGTCGGAGCTTTGCGCAAGTAAAAGCTCTCTTGCCATTTGGTTAAGAAGGCGCACCATCCTCTGCTCTTTAAGGTTGTGGTATTTGTCTGCAAGCTCAGTCATTTTGTCAGCCATAAAATGCAAATGTCTATAAATCCAATCGTTACTACCATTAATCCAGACATCATAATAGCCCCTATCTCCCCACGACGATGGATTTGGCTCTGCAACTTGATTGGTATCATATATCGCCATATACTCCATTGGCGTTATCGCCTGCAATACCTTATGCTTTTCCATCTCCTCAAATAAGCTCATCAAAAAGTCTGGACCCTCAAACCACCAATGACCAAAAAGCTCAGCATCGTACGGAGATACAATAAGAGGTGGTCTATCCATAAATTCGCTAAGATATTCAGATTGCTTCTCTCTGTTAAAATGAAAGTTTGCCGCATGTTCTTTGGCTTTTTCAAGGGCATTTTGCCTATTATAGACCTCTTTGTGTTCAGAAGTGGATGTAACTTTGTAATACTTTAGCCCGGTAAACACTCTTGTGCCGTCAGGGCAAATGTAAGGTTTTATATAGTCAAAATCAAGGTCATACCCTATATCCCTATAAAAATCTCTATAGTTTACATCGCCCGGATACCCCTCTTTGGAGCTCCATACTTGCTTTGAGCTATCTGGATCTCTGCCAAATGCCGCAACGCCGTTTGGAGTGTATATCGGGGCAAATACGCCAAATTTTGGAGTAGGCTTGGCATATACGATACCGTGCGAGTCCATAAAGAAAAACTTAATACCGTTTTTGTTTAGTATCTCATCGAGTCCATCATAATACGCGCATTCAGGCAACCAAATACCGTTAGGCTCTTTTCCAAAATGTTTTTTGTGTGTTGACACCGCAAGTTCTATTTGCACCTCAACCGCCCTTTTGTTAGACGACATAAGTGGTAAAAATCCGTGCGTGGCGCCACAGGTAATAATCTCCATTTTTCCAGAATTACTAAAGTGTCTATATCCATTTAATACATCGTAATTTAAAAACCCTTCAAAAAATGACTTAATAGCCCCAAATCTTTCCAAATAAAATTTAGATATATCCCGAAAATAGGCGTCGTCTTTTGTTCTCTCAACCTCTTTATGACAAAGCTCTATCATCCGTTCCAAATGCTTATAATATTTGTCTCTCAAATAATCATCGGAGAGCATTTCACAAAGCGGCGGCGTCATAGATATGGTAATTTTAAAGTTAACGCCTTTGTCTTCAAGCTCTTTAAAGCCCATTAAAAGCGGTATGTATGTTTCGTCAATTGCCTCAAAAAGCCAATGCTCCTCAAGAAAATACTCATATCCAGGGTGTTTAACAAAAGGAAGATGTGAATGCAAAACCGGAGCAAAATATCCTTTTGGCATCAATTAATCCTTTTTTACTAGTGTTGAACTCGACATACCAAGAGATGCGTTTTCGCTATATTTTTTCAAAAACTCCATCTCTTTTATGATAGTTATAGATGATTTTGCATGGGAAAAATGTGCCGTACTAGCTTTTATAAGCTCTATCCATTCGGATTGCTTGCTCATCCACACCTCTTCGTCGTTTGACATAATATTAACCGAGTCGCTTGGCATTTTTACTTTGTTTGAACGCAAAAGTTCTACAAATCTACCATTAGCATCTATACCACCAATAACGGCTACTAAATTTTTTGATGGTAAATGCGCATTTGCATATTCACTAGCAACTCTTTCTTTAAAATAAAAACCAAGCACCTCTTTTTCACCACTCGCATTTAGCTCAAACAGCTTTAATGCAAATGTTTCAAATGAGGAACCGTTTAAAAGCTTGTCTGTAATTTCCCAATATACAAATACTGTATTTACATTTACCGGTAGTAGTCTGAGTGTGTCAATACCGTAATTATCCGGTATCTTATAATCCAACTCGGAGTAGTCTTTTGCCTCCTCTGCAAACAGCATCGTAGGATGTGTATTTGAAGAAAAGCTTTCGTCTTTTAGATTTGCATCTACTGGAACTAAGCTTGATTTATCAATCATTAGTAAACCTTTTTATGTTGATTTTGGACTTATTATATCCAACTTTTATAACTAGAAAGCTACAAGGGAGCGCAAAAATTTAGCGCTCTCTTCGGGCGCCACCGTATTGATAAAAACACCCCCTGAGAGCTCAAATCCACCTATCACTGGGATTCTCGGCACTATCTCTATATGCCACTGGTAAAATTCTTCCAATTTATAATAAAAATTTGGTTTTAAACTCTCTCTTTTAGGCGGAAGTGTCTTTAAAAAGATATTATAAGAGACATCTTTTAGAGCCATATTAATCCGTTTGATTGCCGAAAGCGTTATCTTAGATAGTTCCAATAACGCCACATCATTTAGCATGGTAAAATCTTTGCCGTGCATCTTTGTGGCAACTACGGTTTCAAAAGGCCAAAAAGAGGCATATGGGCAATAAGCGACAAAATTATCACTCTCCTCCACCATTCTCTCTTTGCTTTTAAGCTCGCTTTTTATTATATCACTCAAAAGAGACCTTGAGGTAGCTTCAAAATGTTTTCTGCACTGTTCTATTTCGGTAATAATATTTTTCGGTATAAAAGGCATACCGATAATCTGTGTGTGAGGATGAGAGATACTGGCTCCAGCGAGAGGTCCCTGATTTTTAAAAACACTAATATATTTTATCCGGCTATCTTTGTAAAGATCGATTATGCGATCTCTAGCGGCTTTTAGTACAAGAGATATCTCATCCGCGCTTAGATCTTGAAATTTAGATGGAAATTTGGGAGTATCGATAATAACCTCATGAGCCCCAAAACCATCCATTTTTTCATATATTCCATCAAAATCGGTAATTGGATTTTTCTCTATTTCAAGGGCGTTGTATTTGTTTGGGACAACCCGAACCTTCCAGCCGGGAGTATCTTTTTTTGAGCCATACTCTCTAATTGCATATATTTCAGGAGGTGTTTTGTGTTCGTTGCCATACACAAAAGGGGAATTTACATCATAAGCCTCAGATGAGGAGAGCTCAAAATCGCTCGGTCTGCGAACTCTTTTTGGCGAGATAATTACCCAGTTGTCCTTTAATTTGCTATATCTGTAGTGGGACACTCTAAATATCCTTTATTCTGAGTTTACCGCAAAAACTAAACTCTTTTGCAAAGCTTGTAAAAAATGCTATTGATACACCTTGTGTGCATAGCTCCGCCCCTTTTTCATTTTGACTTACAGTAATAGTTGGCGCCACAAAAACTGAGTATGGCGAGTTTAGCTCAAGGCAAATCTCTTTTTTTGTTACGCTGTCTCTTATAGCTAAAGAATCAATATTTTGCAGCTCTAGTTTACGATTTGCAAATCTTTCGCCGTTTATAAGAAGTTCTTCATAGTCGCAAAAATGAAGGTTAAACTCCTCGGCAAATAAAAGCGGCGCATCAAAATCGCTCTTTAAAACTATGTCAAACTCCAATGCTTCGTCTGTTATTTTGAATGTTTTTGTTATTTTTGTATTATGTTTATCGTCAAATATATATATCCCGCCGTCTCTTTCGAAACATACGCTTTTTTTATTTTCCTCGATTAGCTTAAATGGTTGATTGGCAAAATCCCCAAACTCTCTAAAAGAGCATGCAAAAAAAGAATGCGCGTTGAACGAGTCATCGCTTATGTGCTCAATAAATGAATTTTTTTGATACCAGTCGTAAAATAAATTCTCTTTTAAAATTTCGGCGCCCTCAATCGTTATTTCATGAATTGTATCAATCCCCTCATCGGTAGCCTCTTTTGGGGCTTCCTTGTTTTCAAAAAACTTTGAATGATACGCCTCTTTGCGTCTTGTAAGGGTATTTTGGTAGTTAAATAGTGCGCCAAACGAGCTAAAATCTGTCATCTGCCCACCGTTTTTTTCTTCAAAAACAGCTACAAATTTATCGTTTTTGAGCCTCGCCTCCATGTAGCCGTCAAAGTTCTCATCCGATATCTCAACGCTTTTCGATAGTCCGAGTCTTTCCTCGCATTCTATTATGTGTCTATAACAGTTATCTCTAAGATTTGGCAGATATACGCCCCCAAACACCCCGTGCCACAAAGCGTCGTTAGCCTCTGTTTTTAAAAGCATTTCGTCAAACTGCTCAGAGCCTATTTTTTTAGCCAATTCGGAGAGACGGAGTGTTTTTTTGTGAATTCTATTTGACTCCTCGTATTTAACAAGAAAATTTTTCCAAATACCGCCTTTTACAAATTTGTCTGCATTTAAAGCGCCAAAACCCCCTGCCACATAATGCTTGATATGCTCTATAAGCTCGGCTTCATTAGCGTTTAGCGACCACTCGCCCATCTCATAGTACGACACCTCCGGCAAATAGGCAAGACCAAGTGGTTTTTCTAAGTCAAAATACTCTCCATAATGCATTGCTTTTATCTTTTCGCTCGCCTTTAGAGAGTCCAAAAATTCCCTTAACCACCCCTTTTCATAAACCCACTCATAAGTTTTTGGCCAAAGACCAAATTTTTCGCCATCATCAAATATAATAGCTGCTTTATCCGTCATTACCTCTAACTCAGCTATAACTAATGGTACTTTTTTAAACGGCATTAAATATCTAAGTTTTTTAGAGATTGGGAATACCCCTATTTTGTCGCCGCCCTCTTCCGTATAGTAATATCCTTTTAGATTATCCTCGTTATATCCAGCGGCAACAAAGTGATAATCGTCTGTTAAAATATATTCAATTCCAAGCTCGCATAGACTCTCAACAATAGATTCGCTCCAAACTCTCTCGGTTAGCCAAAGCCCCCTTGGCTTTACGCCGAAATTATTAAATAAAAATCTATTCATTTTTTTGATTTGCAGGATTCTATCCCTTTTTGGTATTGCGGCCAAAATCGGCTCATAAAAACCGCCTGAAAAAAACTCTATCATCCCTTTTTCATGGCAGGATTTGATAAGATAAAATAGCTCTCTATCGCGCTCTTTTATAAATTCAAAAAGCCAACCGCTAATATGTAACGAAAACTTAAACCACTCATCGTTTTTGACCGTTTCAAAAAAAGGCTTGTAGCTTTTTTCTATGGCTTCATAAACTACGGAGTCGAAATTGTCTATCGGCTGATGGGAGTGAAGCCCTAAGAGTAGTTTTGTTTGCATTTTAAACCCTTTTTAAATATACCAATCTTCTAGGAACTTTTCGTTTACCTCTAGTTGCAAAGAGCCGTATAATGGAGCTTTTTCGATAACTTTTCCACTTTTTTGTATCTCAAAAGAAACATGAAGTAGCATATCACACCCGCATTCAAGGCATGATTTTGGTAGGCTAACCTCAAATACTTCGTCCACTGCAGACTCTATACCCCCCTCTATGCCGCTTTCGGCGCACTCCATTTTGTGGGGTTTTGAAGAAAATGGCAGTTTTACTTTTAACTCCCTCGTCCCCACAAGCTCTATGCACAAATCATACCCTTTGTCTATTAGCTCCGCAAATTTCCCACTAATTGCAAAATATATATTTTCGTCATCAAACCCCCAAAGTAGCTTTTCAAAATGAAAACCGCTCGAATCCATAGCCGAAAACTCAGCGTCCAAATCGACGCTTCCAGCGCCAAGCCACTCGTAAAAGTCCGTCATTTTGCCGTCAATTTCCGGCATAATATAATTTTTTGGTTTTTGCTTGATTTTTGCCACTTTGGCTTTATTGATAGACTCAAACAGTTTTGCCGGCGGCTCTTTTGCCATTAGTTTGTAAATATTTAGAAGATGTTTTCTAAACAGCTCGTCAAACTCGTCCGCTTGCGGCGTATAGTGGTCATCCCCATACCACCAAAACCAATCTGAGCCCTCTGCTATCATAAGCTCTTTTGTGGCTCTCTCCAGCGCTTCTTTAGACAAAGAGAGCTTAGCTTCCTCAAAGGCATTTTTTGTCTCAGACAACAGTTCCCAAGCCCTATTTTTTTCCTCATGCCCCATCCACGTTGAAAATGTGCCGTATATCCAACTACCAGGCTTAATAGTCTCAATAGACGACGACTCTATATCGTTGCCACTGAATACTTCGCTAAATGTCAATGTGTCGCACCAATCGCTCTTTTCTATCTCGGCATAAAGCCCCTCAAAAAAATCTTTAGCATTGTGGTTGTAGTACTCCCATGCATTCTCGCCGTCAAGGATAATAGGAACAACGGCTTCAAAGCTAATAGAGTAATAAAGCTCCTTTAGTCTTCCCATAAAGTCATTTACCGCCTCTTTTGCATCCTTGCCTGAGTATGTAAAGCCTATAAGGTCGCTAAGCGCTTTATCTCGAAAAAGCACGCCTATTTTATAATCCTTGCCGACCGTATACTTTTTGTAAATATTGTATCTATATCTAGACTCCAGACTCTTAAATAGCACATCCTCGTCGGCGCCTATATACTTAACGCCCGATTTTGATAATAACTCCAAAGCTTCTTTGCTGATAGAGCCCTCCGCAGGCCAAAAAGTAGATGGTTTGACGCCAAACACACTCTCATACTTCTCTATGGCTTTATCTATATGAAGTGAAGCATCCGAGCGAAAATCTGCAAACATTTTCGGTGTATGGGCGTTTCTATCCGCCTCTTTTGCAGCGTTTTTATCAAGTAAAAGCGGCAGTATAGGGTGATAAAAAGGGGTTGTTGATACCTCTATTTTTCCCTTCTCTTGAAGCTCTTTGTAAAAAGGAATTATCTTTCCAATAAAAGCAAACAGCTCGCCAAATAGTTCCACTTTATCAGATTGAGTAAAGTTTCTACCTTTTTTTATTAGCTCTTGCACAAGTGTGGAATTTTCCCTTAACGCATTTGAACACCACGAGAGCAAAAAAAGCACCTCAAGGTCTAGTATCTCATCTGCTTCAAGCGACTTAGCAAAATCTTCGAGCTCTTTGTATGAATTTTTTTTGGCGTATAACTGAGTATACCTTGCAAACAGGTATATCATTGTCTTTAGGTTTGAAAAAAATAGAGTCTGGGCAAGAAAGACCCTCTCCGAAAGTGTTAGAAGCGATACCTCTTTTTGAACTACCGACAAAAAGTTATCATTTACAAAACCTTTTTCATACTCCTCTAATTGCTCTATGAGAGAGGGAACAAGATTAAATGTAGCCTTGATACCCTCAAACTTTGATAAATAGTGTGGCAGTTCATAGTAGTCTTTGATAGCGTGCAAAAAAACCCACGGCATTTTGTATTCATTTTGCATATCATCCTTGTAATAAGGCTGGTGCATATGCCACAAAAACGCTATGTGAAGTTTTTTCATTACCCCTCTTTTGACCACTCTGATATTTTGGTTACAAATTCGTTAAAGATAGCCTCGCCTTCATTTGCGTCACTTGCTTGAACATAGATATTTAGATGGTCTGAGTGCTGATCAGGCAGCATCAATATCCAATTATTTTTCTTAATCATTATTTTGACCCCATCCACAAAAGACGCCTCTTTACCGACAGACGCTTCCATAAATTTACGCATCATCTTACCTTTTAACTTTGAAGCGCAAGGAACTTTTTCGTAGTGAAAATAGAAGTTTGGCAGTGAATCTTTGATTTCCTGAAGGGGGACATCCGCCCAAGATAGCATCTCAAGTATCTTAATGCTTGCAAAAATAGCGTCATAGCTATAAGCAAATTCGCAAAATGCGAAATTCCCGCTAAGATTTGCTATTAAGTCATACTCTTTTAGCTTGTTTGCCTTTACGCCGGTAAATTTGCCTCTTTCAATAACAAGATTTTCAAATTCGGCGTCTAAAAAGTCAGGCGTACTTACCGGCAGATACACTTTTGACTTCTCATTTTTGGAGCTCATATTTAGAAGTTTTAGCACAGTTAAAAGCTGTATATGAGGAGTAAGCGCTTCGCCTAAGTTACTAATCATCTCAAGTTTTTGCCCGTTTGGATAGATTACATACGCCATATCCATTCCAAGATGCTTAACTATTTTGGATAAATCTTCTTTTGATTTTTCGATTAGCGCAGGTAGTCTATTTAACTTTTTATCATCTGCATACGCATTTAAAACGATATTATCAACATTTAGCGCATTTAGTATCTCAGGATATATATCAGCGGTTGAACCAAATAATAAGTCTACGGCCACTCTCGGTTTTTTGACTTTTATAGCGTCCGTATTTAGCGTTTTAAGAACCGCTTTTTTATACTTGTCTTTAAGGTTTACTTTCTCAGAGATTTGACCTATTTCGTCGAAGTTTACCCGTCTAAAGCTCTCTCTAAAAAATACTCTTTCGCAATTTTTTTCCGTGTTTGTATCAATATGCAAGCCCTCGTTTGTAAAAAAGAGTATTTCTGTGCTTTGCTGATTGGTAACGGATTGTCTAAAGTGTACCCCTGCGACTATATCCTTACCCTCTTTAATACCGAATCTCACAATATTAGATGGCGCTATATGTATATCAACAACATCTATGCCCGAAGACAAAAGCCCCGAGAAAAAAGCTCTTTTTAGCATTCGTGAGGACTTATGATAATCCCTCGATAGATACACCTTGCTACCTACCGGAAGCATTGAGCCAAAGGCTTCGGCAAGTTTTATTGCCATTTCGCAAGAGAGCTCCACATTTGTTCTGCCGCTAACAATACCGCCTTCAAAAATAGAGTTTTTGTATTTATTGCCCCATACGATATTATTGCTTACAATACTTGCTTCTTCCACTATCTTATCTGGCCATACGGTTACGTCATTCTCAAACGAGGATAAATCGCCTATTTCGCAGCCCTCGGCAAGGATAAGTCCTTTTGAGACTTTCACTTTTTTGCCTATTTTGTTTTTTGAGCAGATAACTGTGTTTGTAATAGCGCATTTTTCGCCAATCTCAACATCATCCCATACTGTCACATCTTCCAAAGAGCAGTTTTTGCCAACGACCGTGCGGTTTCCAATCACTAGATTTTTAAGTTTAGCGCCATCTCTTACTGTTGAGTTTTTACCGATTACCACTATACCCTCTACTAAAGCCGACTCCGATACCACGGCGCCCTCTTCTATATATAATACACCGCCCTCGTAGCTTCTTTTTTCCCCTCTTATGGTTAGTGACACTTTACCGCTCAAAAGGTCTTTTTGCACCTCTCTATAGCTTTCAGGATTTCCAACATCTCTCCAATACCCCTTAACAGAGCAAGCCCACAGCGTAATACCCGCTTTCATAAGCGCCGGAAATAGATCTTTTGCGAAGTCAAAATTTGCGCCCTCTGGAATATAATCAAGAATAGTCGGCTCTAAAATATAAATTCCAGTATTTATGGTGTCGGAGAATACCTCGCCCCAACTTGGCTTTTCGAGGAATCTCTGTATTTTACCCTCAGGCGAAGAGATAACGACGCCAAATTGAAGTGGGTCAGCTACTGGGGTAAGCGTAATAGTAAGAAGGGACTCTTTTTTCTTGTGAAAAGCTATTATCTCACTCAAATCAAAATCGGTTACGAGATCGCCGCTAACTACTATAAACTCTTCATCCAAAAATTTCTCTGCACACTTAACAGCGCCTGCTGTGCCATAGTCATTATCCGGAAGAACATACTCTATATTTACGCCAAATTCACTTCCGTCTTTAAAATAATCTTTAATAACTTCCGGCTTAAAATAAAGAAGTATTACTATATCCTTAATGCCAGCATCCCTTAGTTTTTCAATAATATGCTGCATCATAGGTCTATTAAGTATAGGAAGCATAGGCTTTGGTATCGAGTGTGTTAGTGGCTGTATCCTCGTTCCAAATCCCCCCGCCATTACTACCGCTTTCATCCGTCCTCCTTGTTTTTTATACTTATTCTTTATAGTTACACTTTTTAACTAAATTAGACATTAAAAAATCTCTAATTCGTGTTATTTTTTGCCACATTTTTATTAATGCTGCTCACTTATATATGCCAAATATTACAAGCGCCCAAGAGAAGTCTATTCTTTTTGAACATTGTATGCATTCTAGAAAGGATAAACTCTAATTTTTTAATAGTATTCAAAGCGAAAGGTCCCTTATTTAGCATAACACAATCGGCCCTTTGAGCAAAAGCGGCATCAGTAATTTCTGCGCGACTTGGAAGATTGTTTTTCATTTGATTTTCTAGCACCTGCGTCGCAAATATCACAGGGGTGTGAGCCGCTTCGCAAAGATCAAGTATCTCTTCTTGTAGATAAGACATATTTTCAAACCCAACCTCAATAGCCAAATCGCCCCGCGCCAACATAATGCCGCTATACTCATGATACATTAAAGCCTCAAGAATAGACGGCAGATTTTGAACGGCTAGTTTTGTCTCTATCTTTGCGACTATGGCTATATGCTCTTTATTTTTGGATTTTAATAGATCTTTTAGGGCTATAATATCTCTTTCGCTTTGGGCAAACGAAATTCCCAAAATATCGGCGTACTCCACTACAAAATCAAGATTTTTTGCATCCTCTTCGGTAATTGCATCCACCAGAGTCTTGCTATCTGGAAAATTAATACCTTTTTCCTCTTTTAGCGTCTCTCCTTTGAGTTTTGTCTGTACCACTTGACAAAGAACTCCGTTTGATTTTTTCTCCAAGACTTTTAGAGCTATTTTGCCATCATCTATAAAGACTCTATCGCCCTCTTTTGCGTCTTTGACAAACTCTTTTTGAGTGCAGTATATTGCGGCTGGCTCTATCATTCTGCCGCTTTCGCTATTTATCTGGGCATGCCCCTCGATCTCTTCGAGCGACAAAAACAGCAAATCTCCCTCAACTAGCCTGATAGTCTCTACGACCTCCGGAAGATTTAATATTTCGCTTGCAAATAGCTTTTTCTTTTTTTCTATGGCTATTAATGTATTTTGATTGATTTTGGTTTTTTTGTTTAACTCACAAACGATAAAGCCTTTTTCATTTGAAACTACTTTTAGCGTTCTGTACTTGTCATCATCTGTAAGGAGCGTTAAAGTTTTCTCTTTTTTGGCTTTTTTATAAAATTCACCGCTAACTTGTATATTGCAAGCATCGCTCGGAACTTTAACAAAACTATCTTCGTCTGTTTTTTGCGTTATATAAACTTTTTTGCTTGGGTCGACTTTTATCTCCCCTTTTACCTTTCTAATTTTTCCGGTTCTTATTTTTGGACCCGCCAAATCTACATATATTTTTAGCTTATTTTGGGGATGTAGGTTTTGATTTAGCTCGGCTATTTTTGCCGCCATTATCCCCCACTCTAGCGGACTATCATGCGCCGTATTGATTCGAAATATCCCAACTCCAGCATTTGCAAACTCCTCTATCATCTGAGGCATCTTGGCGGCCTCTGACGGCAATGTTAGCATTATCTTCGTCTCTGCTTGTTTTTTGGGCCTCGGTTCACCGCCAAAAATTGCGGCCCTTTTTGACATTATTTCTTCCGCTTCGTCTATGCTAAGCTCACTACCACTCTTTTTATATTCCATATTTTGACATTTTGATAGTATTTCTATTATCAAATCAAGTGAGTGAAGTATGTGCGGCTGAGAGCGACCGAGAGAAGAGAGCCCCATCTTTGTCAGCTTATCTTGAAGCTGAGTGTTGTCTTTTTCTCTAAGCTTTAAATATCTGTACATATTTATCAAGCTTTTTGGGTTTATACATCCATTAGGATTTACTTTTACATCAGACACAAACTCTCTAAGAGCAACCACCTCTCTTAATACATTAAGGGCATTTTCACTTGTCGGCATACTTTTGGTTCCTCTTAAAGAAATGATGTAGCCGACTGAAGAGTTTTAAAAAACAATTTTTGTTTAGCTCTAAGGTAGCTTTTTGCCTCATCCATCTCGTGTCCACCGAGAAGTATCGGATATATCTTTTTACCCCAGTCTCTCTCGCACAGCTTCGCAATATTTAGAGCATCTGTCATAAATTGCGGCGTTATAAGTAGATAAATGAGATCTACTTTGTCAAATTTGGTTACTATCTCAAGTGTTTTTTCGTATCTATCAGCCATTGCATCGCCTATGATATCCACTGGATTGTTTCTTGACCAGTTAGACGGCAAGATAGCATCAAGGGCTTTTATCTCTTCATCGTTTAATTGATACAACCTTCTGCCGTGATCAATGATATAATCAGTTAGTATCGTAGCAGGACCACCAGCGTTTGTAACTATCAGGATATTATTTACCTCATTTAGCGGATTAAAGAGTAGCGCTTCAATGTTATCTTCTATCTTTGCCCCGACAGACTCTATAAGCCCTTTAAACATCTCATAGTTGCCGCTTAGGTTGCCCGTATGCGAAAACGCCGCTTTTTTACTCTCTGCGGACTTGCCGGTTTTGAAGATATATACTTTTTTCTTACTCTCTCTTAGGGCTCTTAAAAACTCTTTGCCGTTTTGAATCCCTTCTGCATAGATAGAGATGTACTTGCAAGAGCTCTCTTTATTTAGCATATCGATCATCTCTGCAAAATCAAGGTCAACCATATTGCCGCAAGAGACTAAATGTGAAAACCCAACGCCTGCATCATACGCTTTATCCATTAGCGCCGATAGCACAGCTCCAGATTGTGATAAAAGCGCTAGCTCTCCACTTTTTAGCCCACCAATACCAAATGTTAGATTGAGATTTTTTGTAGCCTCAAAATATCCTAAGCAATTTGGTCCAATAACATTAAAGTTGTACTCTTTAGCAAGCTCGGCAATAATCCGCTCACTCTCATAATCGCCAACCTCTTTAAACCCTGCGGAGATAATGATTAGATTTTTGATTTTCTTTTTGATTAGCTCTTTTACGGTGTCCACAACAAACTTGGAAGGTATAGTGATAACCGCTGTATCGATATCGCCCTCTATCTCGGCTATACTTGTAAATAGATTTTTACCAAATAGCTCTCCCCCTTTTGAATTGACAAAAAACACCTCGCCACCGTAGCTAAGAGAGTTTTTGGCTATCGCATACCCTACCTTTGTTGGATCTGAGGATGCGCCAATAATTGCAACACTTTCGTTTCTAAAAAAGTTTGGTCTGTTTTTTCTAAGAGTTCCAAGCTTTTCAGGCTTTGGCTCTCCCTTTTTGATTCTGGCATCCACTACTTTTAGCCCATCTTTTGTAATTAACACAGGGTTAAAATCAAGCTCTATAATCTCTGGATTTGCTTTGGCAAAAGCCTGCAAATTTTTGACAAAATCGACCGCCATATCTATGCCATACTCAAAACCTCTAAAACCATCAAATACTTTTGATATTTTAGTCAGCCTAATAGCCCTTTTTATCTCTTCATCATCTGCATAAATGTCGATAAAGCAAATATCTTTGTACATCTCCAAAAATACGCCGCCCTTACCAAATACGATGGTTTTGCCAAATATCTCATCGTCTACGAGCCCCGCATACACTTCAAGCCCGCTTAGCATCTCAACGACGATAAATCTATCGCTATCATCCAGCTTCACCCCTTTTGCGGCGATATTTGCGATAATTTCATTTTTGGCTTTTTGGAGTTCTTCATTTGAGTTTATGTTTAGTTTTACGGCGCCAAAGTCGCTTTTGTGTACGACTTTCTCTGATTCTATCTTTATAACTACCGGAAAAAAATCAACGCTAGCCGTATCGTTTAGTCCAAAAGAGGCAAATTTTGGAGTAGGTATATTATAAGACCCCAGCATTTCATATATTTTTGATTCCGTCACGGCTTACTCCTTTAGTTGTTGCAAGATTTTACGAAAGCTTTTTTACATTTGTGTGTCAAAGGCAATTTGTACATATAACTTACGGCTTTTTTTGCTAAATATCCGATTATCCCACTAATTTTAACACCGTATATTATGCCGACAGTATAGAACCCGCCGAGAGCTACAAGCATTCCAGGAAGGTCAAATTCTATTTTTTTAAGTTCTTTTTTGTGTTCGCTCGCCGCTATATTGTACGCCGCAATATCTGCGCCAAATTCAGCCACCATTGCGGTAGGAGCCAGTGTTTTACCTTTTGTGTTTACGACCTCGGCGCAATCGCCTATTGCAAAGATATTATCAAAACCTTGCACCCTTGAATACTCATCGATTTTAAGTTGCCCTTTTTGGTTATACTTAAAGCCATCGCCATCGATTTTGCGCACCTCTATTCCACCTGTCCAAATCATAAAGTTCATGGCTATACTTTTGCCGCTTGCCAAATGTACGGCATGCTCTTCTACTTTGAGGATTTTATCGTTAGTTATTATATTAACGCCAAGCTCCTCTAGCCTTTTTTTGCTTTTTCTCATTAGATACTCATCAATACCAGGCAGTATAGTAGGAGAGGCCTCTATTAGATATATATTTATTCCACCGCACGCATACCCGCTAAGGGCAAAAAACCTTTCAGAATATTCCGCCATCTCTGCCGCTATTTCAACCCCCGATAATCCGCCGCCGCCTATTACTATATTAAAATCTGGATTTAGCTCACATACGCCTTCAGACTCTACTTTTTTATAAATAGCCTCTTCAAATTTTTGTTTAAACTCAAAAGCTCTTTTTAGGCTCTTAACCCCGTGCGCATATTCAGATAGCCCCTCTATAAACGAAGGGAAAAAAGTTCTTGAGCCATTAGCTATCAAAAGATAGTCGTATACAAGCTCTTCATCAAGATTTGTAATTATTTTATTTTCGTTAGGAACTATTTTTACTATTTTGCGTTGCAAAAAGTTTATATTACTATTGTAAAACAATGTTACAAGGCTAACGCTAATATCTGTTATTGTAGTTTTGTTGGCTATAAAATCATACACATCTGTCTGCAAATAGTGGTATGGTCTATAATCTATAACCGTTATCTCAAATTCGCTATCTTTGGATAGATTGTGCGCCGCCCTTATACCACCATATCCGCCACCTATAATTAAAACCTTTTTTTTCATAGATGCTACCTAATAAGCTTTTCAGCTAATTTAAGAAGCTCCGGTTTTATTTGATACTTTTGGGAGTTGATATAATCAATGCTTACAAAATCAAACTTTGAATCTTTGTAGACTATAACATTTTTATCATCTGGCTTTAACATGAGTTTATCAATAGCGAGTTTAGTAAATTCAAACGCCATCAACCTATCAAAAACGCTAGGGCTACCACCCCTTTGGATGTGACCTATTACGCTAGCCCTTGAATCCATACCTATTTCACTCTTAAACCACTCACACACCTCATCTGTTTTGCCACTCCCCTCGGCAACTATCGCCAAAATATAGCTTCGACCCTCTTTTATCTGTTTTTTAAATCTTGCCGCTAACGCATCAAAATCATTTTGCGCTTCAGGTATAACAACCATTTCAGCGCCGCTTGTAAGGGCTGAGACGAGAGCTAAATAACCGCAGTCTCTCCCCATTGTCTCAATAACAAAAGCCCGTTTGAAGCTTGCGGCCGTATCTCTAATATCGTCTATAGATTCCCTAATAACATTAAGCGCCGTATCAACGCCAAGGCAGTAATCGGTGCCGAATATATCGTTGTCTATTGTAGTTGGAATACCGACAAAGTTTACGCCAAAATCATGATAAAACTGTCTCATAGCCCTAAATGAGCCATCTCCGCCAAATACGACGAGTTTATCTATCCCTTTTGCTTTGAGGTTTTCAAAAGCCTTTTTTCTAAATTCAATATCAAAAAATCTTTTTGAGCGAGAAGAGCGTATAACTGTGCCGCCTTTGTGAATGATACCGCCGACTCTCTCGTGCGTCGCCTCTTTGATATCCCCATCTATAAGCCCTTCAAGCCCATCGTATATCAAATAAGGTTTTAATCCTATCTCAAAACTATACTCTACAAACTGTTTAATACCTGGATTCATACCGGCGGCATCGCCGCCTGAGCACATAACGGCTATTGACATAGTGGTTTTCCTTAGTTTTTATTATTTAGTTTTTCAAAAAGCTTGATTTTGCCAAATTCTACGCCCGGTTGGTCATAGGTGTTTATATTAAAGTGAGCACCAGCAATGGCAGTTAGAAGCTCAAAATAAAAGATTAAAGCCCCTATACTCTCCTCATTTAGAGCGTCTAGTTCGATTAGATCTACTTTGACGCCTCTTTCAACCAATGTCTCAAGTGTGGCATCGCATTGGGAATTTAGAAGCTCTGCAAACTCTAATCCATTTACAAAGTCTGTTTTTTCTAGGTTTTTTAAACTTATATTCGGAATTTTTGCGCTGTTTTTGAAGTCTTTTACTTTTACAAATGTAACCGTCTTATTTTTTGGCCCCTCGACAATAAGTTGCAAAAAGGAGTGCTGATCAACCGAGCCTATAAGACCTATCGGGGTAAGTCCAACATTTTCGCCATTTTTATTGATTTTCCCAAGACTCTCCGCCCAAAGCTGAACATACCAAGCGGCAAGCTTATCAAGCGAACTTGAGTATAAAAAGAGGACATTTATTGGATATTTTTCATAGTTTTGGACATAAAATGCGGCTTTTTTTATCATCTCTGTTTCATTGCCGTCAAAAAAACTCTTTTTAAATTTTGCGGCGCCAAAGAGGAGTTTTTTTATATCATATCCAAGTATTGCAAGTGGCAAGAGCCCAACGGCGCTAAGTACAGAAAACCTTCCACCCACATTGGGAGCTATATAAAATCTCTCTAAATTAAGCTCAGCGCCAAACTTGTCAAGCGGTGACCCCTCATCGGTAACTATCAAAAACCTTTTTTTAAGTTTTGAACTTTCAACACCATTAAAAAATCTATCAATTACCAGCTTTGCAAGGCTTGTCGTCTCTATTGTTGAACCTGATTTGGAAATCATAATAAAAAGCGTATCTTTGGCGCTTACGGTTTTGAGCGACGAATTTATTTCGTTTGGGTCGCAGTTTTCGAGGAATATAAGCTTTATGTCGTTTCGGTTTTTTGTATGTTTAAGGGCGGTATCTATAGCTTTTGTGCCCAAACTAGAGCCGCCGATACCCAAAATGACTAGATTTTTTATCTTACCTTTGTAAACGGCGTTGTTTGAGATGATAAACTTATATATTTTATCAATAATATCGCTAGAGTCTGTCGGAAGAGTGTAAAAGCCAATTTCCTTTTGCTCCTCTTTGATTTTATCCAGAAGATAGTTTACAATCTCCCCCGAAACCTCGTTGTTAGCGTCCTCAAAAAAGAGCTTGGTAGAAATCATATTACCCTCCTATATATTTTGCCATATCCACAAGTCTAGATGTATATCCCCATTCATTATCGTACCAAGCGACTACTTTTACCATATTGCCATCAACTACCTGGGTAGAATCAGGGACAAAAATAGCGCTTTTTGTTGAGCCAATAAAATCAGATGAAACTCTCATATCCTCATCGTACTCTACTAACCCTTTGTAACCATTTAATGACGCATCTTTAAAAATAGCGTTTATCTCATCTTTTGTAACATCTCTTTTAACCAAACAATTCAAGTCAACCACCGATACATCAGGCGTAGGGACCCTTAGGCTAAAGCCGTTTAGTTTACCGTTTAGCTCTGGAATTACCTTACCTATCGCTTTTGCGGCTCCTGTACTAGTAGGAATAATATTTACAGCCGCGGCGCGAGCCCTTCTTTTATCTTTTGCGTGTTTGACATCTAGTATATTTTGATCATTTGTATAACTATGCACCGTAGTCATAATCCCTTTTTCTACGCCAACTGCATCATTTAGTATTTTTACTATTGGAGCAAGGCAGTTTGTTGTGCAAGAGGCGTTTGAGACAATAGTTTCGCCTTTGTACTCTGTATGATTGACGCCATATACATAAGTTGGGGTATCATCTTTTGCCGGAGCAGACATAAGGACTTTTTTGACTCCATTTTTAAGGTGCGCCTCGGCTTTGTCCATACTAAGTAGTGCACCCGTACACTCAAGGACAATCTCTGCGCCAACTGAGCCAAAATCTATATTATTAGGGTCTCTATCAGAAAATATTTTTATATTATTTTTACCCATTGTAAATGTAGTCTCATCTATCAGTTTTACACCATCAAACGCGCCATGCACAGAATCGTATTTAAGCAGGTATTCGAGCATCTCTGGCTTCATAGTCGCATTGACCGCCACTAGCTCCATATCATCTCTTGCGGCTATAATCCTTGCCGCTATCATCCCTATTCTACCAAAACCGTTAATTGCTACTTTTAATGCCATAATTCCTCCTTTGATTAGTTTCAACTTATTTTACATACATTTTTAGCGTGTTCAATGTCTGCGGCTCTCATTATCCGCACAAGGTTTGTAGTCCCTTTTTGCCCTGTAGGATAGCCGATTGTGACGATATATGTACCATCTTCTTTTATTGCTTTTTTATCCAAGGCTTTAATGGTAAATTCACACAACATTCTATCTGTGCTCTCGTGCTCATCTAAAACAAAAAGAGGTTTTACACCCCATACAACAGCAAGCCTTCTGTATGTTTCGATAGTGTGGACAGGCACAAGTATATCTGACTTTGGTCTGAATTTGGCAAGATTTCTAGCGCTTCCTCCACCGCTTGTAAAGGCGATTAATGCGTCCGGCTCCATATCTTCAGCCATTCTATTGGCGGCTACGGCTATTGCATCTTCTGGGGTGTGTATTTGTTCCAAATTGTGATAAAAAGGGTATATGGTTTCAACTTCGCATATTGCTTCATTTAACACCTTTATCGCCTCTATCGGGTATTTGCCGACAGTGGTTTCATCGGAGAGCATTACAGCATCAGTACCGTCTAAAACGGCATTTGCTATATCGCTCACCTCAGCTCTTGTTGGGAAAGGGGAATCTATCATAGAGGTTAGCATCTGGGTGGCGGTAATTACAGGGATTCCTTTGCGGTTTGCAGTTTTAATTATCTTTTTTTGTGCAATAGGCACTTTAGGCAGCCCAAGTTCCACGCCAAGATCCCCTCTAGCTACCATTAATCCATCTGCGGCTTCAACTATAGAAGATAAATTTTCTACCGCTTCGCCTTTTTCTATTTTTGCAAATATAGGGCAATCTCCTCCAAATCCTGCAACAATTTTTTTAGCTTCCTCAACATCCTCTTTTGATTTAATAAAGGATATAGCCATCATATCAACGCCTATTTTTACGCCATACTCTATATCTTTTTTATCTTTTTCGGTTATAGCTGAAATCGGAAGCGATGCGTTTGGAAAATTAACCCCTTTTTTACTGGTTAGATCTCCCCCTACTAGCACATTAGTTTTTACCACGCCATTAGTGTTTGAGACAACTTCGCATCTTATGCTTCCATCGGCTAGATATATGAGGTCGCCTACTTTGAGAGATGGTAATATTTGTGGATAATTTATAGTTACCCCATACTTATCGTCAAAATCTGCAGTTGGATAAAAACTTAGCACATCCCCTTCACTAAGCTCCATAACGCCATCTATTTCGCCAACTCTAATCTTTGGACCCGATATGTCTTGAAGCACAGCCACACAAGCGCCGAGTTTATCAGAGATTTTGCGGATTTTTTCGAGATTTTTGCCATGATACTCATGTGTGGAGTGTGAAAAATTAAATCTAAAAACATTTACACCAGCAAGTATCAGTTTTTCTATCATCTCCTCTGAGTCGGTTACTGGTCCTATCGTTGCAACTATTTTTGTCTTTCTCATTATCGGCCTTTTTGCTTTAGCAATTGTATTTGTAGAGCTTTTCGTAGTATTCGTTTGCCATTCTACCAGTATCAAAATATGGAGATATATCGCCCATAGAGTTTTTCACTATCTCTAGCCACTTCTCTGGCTCATCGTAATATGTAGGAATTATCTCATTTTCAAGAATATTCATAAGATTGAATGAATCCTCTTCGTCTTGGATAATTGTATCTTTCCCACCCTCTTGAAAAATAGTAAAGCTATTTACACCATGGTTTTGAAACTCTACATGCCAACCATCATTTATTGAAAAGTTAACAGCGCCATTCATAGCGGCGCTCATACCACTTGTTCCAGATGCCTCTCTAGTTGCTCTTGGAGTATTAAGCCATATATCTGCCCCTTTTTTTAAAGCCGCCGAGAGGCTCATCTCATATCTAACCAATACAGCGCACCTTTTTAGTTTTTCGGTAGAATAAACCAGCTCATTAAACAACTTTATAGCATTTGTATCGGCCGGATGAGGTTTGCCAGCCCAAATGACTTGAATAGGTTTATCCCTTCTTGTAACGAGCTCATAAAACTTTTCCCAATTTCTTTTAATAAGCCCTGCCCTTTTATACTCTGCAAACCTTCTTGCCCACACTATCGTAAGCACCTCTGGATCAAACATCTTGCCAGTCTGGTCGGCGACTATGTCAAAAAGCTTTCTTTTTAGATGTTTTTTACGAGCCAAAAGTCCATAATCGTCGTACTCATCATAAGCATTTTGGAGTGGTTTATCCGCCCAGAATTTCTTATTTTGAGCATTTGTTATTGAAATTATCGGACAAATATTTGGGTAACCCTCCCACATTTTATTTGCCACTTCGCCATGAAGCTTTGATACCCCATTAGCTATCTTTGACACCCTTAGCGCGCCAAGCGTAAGTGAAAATTTGCCACTTTCATGCCCAGTAATAGCTTTTACCTCTTCTTGACTCATACCGTTAAAAAAACCCATTCTATGCAAAAGAACGCAATCATGCTCTTCGTTACCGGCGGCTTCAGGCGTATGTGTAGTAAATACCATCCTTTTTTTCACTTCATCGAGTGATTTAAACTTGGAATACAAATGAAATGCAACTGGAAGAGCATGCCCTTCGTTTAGATGATATATCTCTGGCTCTATATTTGCCTCTTCAAGGACTTTTGCGCCACCTATCCCCAGTACTATTTCCTGCGCTATCCTAGTCTCTTCGTGCGCCTCATACAATTTGTGCGTAATCGTTCTACCCAAATAGTCGTTTTCAGGAATATCAGTAGTCAAAAGATAGATTGGCACCGTTCCAAATATTTCCGGCTTTAAAAGATATGCTTTTACGAACACATCGGCGCCGCTTATGCGGACTTTGACGATAATTCCAGTCTCATCCAAAAATGAGTACGATTTGCGTCTGTATACCACGCTCATAGTATTGTCTTCATTTCTGGATTGGTCATAGTAGCCATAGCTCCACAGTATCCCTACACCAACCATATTTTGCTTTAAGTCATGCGCGCTACGCATATGCGAGCCAGACAAAAATCCAAGACCTCCAGAATAAATCTTAAGGGCTTGATGTATGGCAAATTCCATTGAGAAGTATGCCGTTTTCTTTGAGTATTTTGGGTCTATGCTGAAATTATGTATATTTTCCAAGTTTTATGCCTTTGGATTGATATTTTTAAAAGTTGAAACTATCTTTATAACGAGTTTACACCCCGTTTAATTAAAAAACAATTTTGGCTAATCATAGCTGAAAAATATTACTGGAGCGTAACTAGAAGGAAAATAGCGTAAAACCAACTGCCTATTTTTTAATCACCAAACAAAACAGCTAACGCAGTAATATACTCCTTTCATTTTTGTAAAGAAGGATACATGATTGTCAGCAGAAGTCGCTTATATCGTTAATACACTTTTTTTAATTTTTTCGGCAACGCTGATTATACTAATGGCTCCAGGCTTTGCGATGCTAGAGGCGGGGCTTGTCAGAAGCAAAAATGTCGTTACGGTACTCACCGGCAATGTAATGCTCTATGCGGCTACCTCCATCGTCTTTTTGCTTTGGGGGTACTCGATGATGTTTGGCGGGAGCGGGTTTTTTGACGGTGGAGTTAAACAGACAAACTACAGCATCTACGCCATTATGTTCTTTCAGCTCGCTTTCGTCTCAAAGACCGTATCCATCGTTAGCGGCGCAGTATCGGAGCGAATCAAAATATGGCCTTTTATGGCGTTTGCTTTTGTTATGGCGGGTATCATCTATCCGATTGTGGGCTCATGGACTTGGGGCGGCGGATTTTTAAAAGATCTAAACGATTTTGCCGGCTCTACCGTCATTCACTCGGTGGGCGGATGGGCGGCTCTTGCGGCGATACTCCTGCTTGGGGCTAGAAAGGGCAAATACACGAAAGACGGCAAGGTGCGGGCGATGACGGCGTCAAACATTCCACTCGTTATGTTGGGGGCTATGCTTTTATGGATAGGATGGTTTGGATTTAACTGCGGAAGCGCGCTTATGATATCCTCGCATGACAACGCCGACCTAGTGGCAAAAGTCATACTAAACACCAATACCGCCGGGCTTGCTGGCGCGCTAGTAACGGCGGCTTTTATCCAATATCAATACGGCAAACTAGATATTACAATGGTATTAAACGGAGCGCTAGGCGGACTAGTAGCCATAACAGCCGCTCCAAATGTGTCGCTTTGGGCTCCGATAGTCGTAGGCGGCGTCGGTGGGGCTCTTGTGGTTGCAGCCGTACCGCTGTTTGATAAGTTTCGCATCGACGACCCCGTGGGCGCCTTGTCTGTCCACCTAGTATGCGGCATCTGGGGAACAATAGCCGCCGCCATATTTAAAGACGGCGTATCCATGGTTACTCAACTAAAAGCTATTGTTATTATTGGAGTATTTACATTTGCTATCTCTTATGTCAGCTTTTGGATAATTAAAAAGATAGTGGGACTAAGGGTAGATGAAGAGAGTGAGTACGAGGGTCTTGACGTCAACGAATGCGGACTTGAAGCGTATCCGGAGTTTATTAGAAGCAACTAGCCATCAGTGGGGTTTTTACATCCCCCTCTTCTTTTAACCGCTTTCAGCCATATCTAGCCACCATATCGCTACTTCGCTTAACATAAGATTTTAGCACTTAGGCTACTCCTCTTAAGCAATCATTCTCGGCTAGATGCCCGTAAGAGTCATTGAAAATATTAATAAAGTACAAAAATAAAAATCCGCACTTTAAAACTCTGTTAGTATGTAATCGTTTAGTCGTTGCTTTTGCTCAAACCATCGGCGCCTATAAAAAATCTATTCACTTTCTCTTTCTCAAAACTATAATACGGCACACACTCAAGCCCTCTAACAAACCATGCACATTTATACATTAGCTTATCATCTCCATAATTCCACTCTCCGCCAAGACGACCTACCTTCCAAGATGCGCCATCATGTACATAGTATACATCGCCATCACTACGAAACCGTCCAATTGATTTTTCCGGTTTTGTTCTATCCCACAGCTTAATAGCGCCGTCGCGTCCACAGCTTGCAATTAAAGAGCCGCCTAGATAAATAACAGAATAAACAAGATCCCCGTGAGATAGCACAATCGGCTCTTCTTTGTTTTTTTGCATATCCCATATTTTGATATTGCCGTCATCTCCACTACTTGCCAATATGGAGCCGCCCAGCCACGCTATAGAATTGACCCAATTTCCATGAGCAAAGACTAACGGCTCTTTTGTATTATCATTTATATCCCATATTTTTATGAGTCCATCTAGCCCTCCGCTGGCGAGTCTTGAGTCTCCGAGATAAACCATAGTGTAAACAGATTCACCGTGTGTAAGCGTTAATAACTCTTTTTGATTTGCGGCGATATCCCATATTTTGATGTTACCATCACTTGAGCCACTTGCGATTTTAGAGCTTGCAAAAGTCGTCATGGCATACATCGACTCTCCGTGTGGCAGCACAAAAGCATCTTTTGTTTTATCGTTCGTATCCCATATTTTGACATTACCGTCTCTACCGCCGCTAGCTATCCTAGAACCACCCAAATGCGCCACACAAAACACCCAATCTTCATGAGAAAGAATGGTTATATCCTTACTTTTATCATCGATTTTCCATACTTTGATATTGCCATCCCTGCCGCCACTGGCAATCTTAGAATCGCCAAGATAAGTTATAGAGTTTACCCAACTACCATGAGAAAAAATAGCCGCTTTTTTTGATGGGTCGTTTATATCCCACACTTTAATAATACCATCATCTCCGCCGCTCGCAATCCTAGAATTTCCGATATATGCCACAGAGTATACGGCTCCTTTGTGTGGTAAAATAGTGGGATTGTGTGTTACATCTTCGATATTCCATATTCTTATATTACCATCCTCTCCAGCGCATACAAGTCTAAGCTCGCCCATATAGACCACCGAATATACTGGGCATCCGTTGATAAACACGGTAGGCTCTTTGGTTTTATCCTCAATATCCCATATTTTGATATTACCATCATCTCCTGCGCTGACAAGCCCAAAGCCGCTTATATACAAAATAGAGCGCACCAAACTTTTGTGGGACAAAGTAACAATTCGAGCTTTACTAAAAATATCAAAAATACTCACCCTGCTATCGTGAGCTACCGCTATGCTCTTATCATTTATACAGATAATAGATTGAACTCTAGATAGGCTTGTCGGAACCGATAAACTCCATTCGTCTATATCCTCTATCTCGTCCCACTTGGTTATATTTTGCGCCGTAAGGGTATCATTTAGCTCAAAGCCCCGCAAGTATCTACCAAGAGGTGATAGTTTGTCCCACTCCACCTCCCTTAGCCATCTTATTTCTTTAATAATTTTGTCGTTTTTCTTATATGGAGGATTTAATTTTTTTGCCGTAAGCTCCAATATTTCAAGTAGAGTACTATTACCCTCTCCATGACTTAACCTCTTTATAACATCTGTTTTATTGACTAGCTCAAGCCAGCCATTAGAATCCGTTACACTCTCCATTTTGCGCCACCACTGCACATCCTCAATTCTCTTGCTTTCCTTGGCTCTATCCGCTATTTGAATAACAGTATCAACAGGAAGTATTCTCTCTTCCACTTTGGCAAATGCGGATTTTCTAGCTTGAGCATCATCACTAAGTATGTCTATGATAAATTCGTCTACATTCCCAATATCAACACTCTCTTTTTTCTCCCTAGAGAGGGTATCTATTTTTTGCCCGCTCATTTGCAAATATGCCTTAACGACGCTATCTACATTTGCAGGTTCTGGCCCTTTAAATAAAGCATCTAGTCGAAAGCCGTTTCTACCGTTGTTTGTTTCTATTACAAGTTTTAGCAATGCGGCGTAGTTGTCTCTTTGTTCTTGGGATATTCTGCCCTCTTCGTACGATTTTTCATACGCTGCTGCTATCTTATCCGTCTCATAAAGGCTTTTGTGTTTTTCTTTCCAGGCTGATAAATCACTAAAAAACAGCTGTCTTCTATAACAACCGAAACGAAAAATAGATGGCGCAAAAAGCTCCAAAAAGACTAACTTTGCCACAACAATGCGATTGCTATGAAAGATATCGCTCCATGCAGCTTCCATCGGCTTCATTTTTGTCTTATACAGCTCCGCCGCCCTAATAAGTCGCCTTGGTACCGGAGGAACGGCTATGGCAAAAAGAGCCAAAAGCTCCTCATCTATTGCCACATTGTCATCACTCTCTTGCCGATCTCTTAACTCTTTTTTGTCAATAATAAAAAGCTCTGGATAGCGCTCCAGAAAAAAGCTCCTCGAATCATCATTGCTAATGTGCGGAATTTTAAATGGAAGCGATATAATTTTCTCTATATATTCGGAGCCGGTTATCAAATTTGAGAGATTGTCTACATTCCCATAATCTTTGTACTTATACAGTATTCCCCGCTCGACAACATCATCATCAACAGCCAATACAAAAGCAAAACCCGGAATATCCAAAAATAGCTTGATAGACTCTAGCGTTTTTAACACATTGTCAGGCAAACACCTATCTAAATCATCCACCAAAAATACTACCGAAACGGCGTCCGTAAAATATTTTAGCTCGGCATTGATATTAAAGTATCTTGATTCATACTCCTCCACCCTGTCAATATATTCCAAATAATAAGGCAACTCCTTGTTTTTTGCAAAAGAGCTGGCAATCGACAACTCAATGGAGGTTATACAAAAACGCAGAATATCTGCCCCAAGTCGCATAGATTCTTTAAATTTTGCATCATCTGAGAATTTCGAATCTTTTGCTTGCTTTTTAATAGCATAATATATAGTCTTTAAAAGCGCAATTATTAGATGCTCTTCTTTTTCAAAACGCCATGCATTAAAAAGTACTGGTACAATATAGCGATCTTGTTGTTTGGTATTGTGCGACTTGAGCTTTACGCCGTCTATTTTGGCATATATCTCATTTAGTAGCGTGCTTTTACCGCTACCCCACTGTCCAAATATCCCTATAGCAAGAGGCGGTTTGGAGTAATCTTCCAAGCTCTCCAATATCCTATCTGACAACATTGAAGCATAGTTATCAAAACCGAAGCTAGAGCTGGACATCGACACCCTTTTTATAATATTTTCCAATTATAACATTCGATTTATTCTCGAATTTTTAGAGCTATTGCATCCATATATAACTTCTCATATTTTTTTGCCGACTCTTCCCAAGTAAATCTGAGTTTCATACCGTTTTGCCTCAAAGCCTCAAGACCTTTTTTGTCGTTATAGAAGGTGTAATTTGCCCAACCAATGGTATTATACAAAGCGGGTGCAGTCGCGTCGTAAAATTTGAAACCTGTTCCGCTTTTGTGCTTTTCATCAAAATTTTCCACAGTATCGTCTAGTCCGCCGGTAGCTCGCACAATAGGTGGAGCGCCGTATCTGAGCGAATACATTTGGTTTAGTCCGCAAGGCTCAAAAATAGACGGCATAACAAAAAAATCAGCCCCCGCCTCTATCTTGTGCGCCAAAGCGTTGTCATAGCCGATTCGCACGGCAAACTTTTGCGGATATTTTGCCGCCATCTCGCGGAAAAATCCATGCCAATAAGCATCGCCTTCGCCAAGCATTACCATTTGTATTTCAAGGCCCATTATCCATTCAAACGCCTCAGCCAACAGATGAACCCCTTTTTGGTAGACAAGACGGCTTACTACGCCAAATAGCGGTATCTTATCGCTAACGGGTAAGCCCATTGTTTGCTGTACATCCGCTTTACATAGCGCTTTGCCGTCCATATCGTCCAAATCATAGTTTGCCGCAAGGTATTTATCTGTTTTTGGATTCCACTCCTCATAGTCCATACCATTTAATATCCCAACATAAAAAGCCGCTCTATCTTGCATTACACCCTCAAGACCGTACCCGTATTCTGGCGTCATCGTCTCATTGCGATAGCCGATACTTACGGTATTTATCATATTAGCGTGATAAATCCCTCCTTTTAGCAAATTGACGCAGTCATTTTGCTCTAGCTCTAGGTATGTAAAGTGCTCCCAGCCCACGCCTAGCACATCCATCAGCCCCTTATAAAACTGTCCTTGATACTGGATATTATGGATTGTAAGCACGCTCGCCGTTTTTGAAAATTGAGGGTCGTCTTTATAAAGCGTATTCAGAAAAACAGGCACGGCGGCAGTGTGCCAGTCATTTGCATGCAAAATATCGGGCTTAAAATGAAGAGCTTTTGAAAGTTGCATAGCCGCACGGGATAAAAATACAAAACGGTTGTCGTTATCCAAAAAGCCCTCGCCAGCATCGTTGTTATATAGCGCATCTCTACCGTAATACACTTCGTGGTCGATAAAATAAATAGGGACATCCGAATTTGGCAGAGCGCCCTCATATACCCCGCACCACTGCTCGCCGATAATCCCCATCGGCACGCCCAAAGGCATTACATTTTCCACCGGTTTTAACTTGGTTTTGTCTATTTTGTAGTAGCGGGGCATTACAACTCTTACATCATGCCCCATTTTTTTTAGAAATTTAGGAAGTGTCCCGACAACATCGGCAAGCCCACCCGTCTTGGCAAACGGAACGCACTCGGAGGCGATAATAAGTATATTTAAAGCCATTTTTTCTCTCTTACTTTATTTTTGGTCTATTTTAACCAAAAACAATTACAGCATTACCACCGATTTTATCTCCGTAAACTCTTCCATTGCAAATAGCGGCCCCTCTTTGCCTATTCCACTTAGCTTAACTCCCCCATACGGCTGAATATCAAACCTCAAAGTCGGAATATCGTTAACAACTACGCCTCCGGCGTCAAACTCCTCCACAGCCCTCATTGCCATATCGTGACTATTCGTAAAGATAGAGTGCTGAAGTCCGTATGGTGAGTTGTTGATTTTTTGAGTCGCTTCATCAAAACTAGAGACTCTAACCACCGAAACTATCGGGGCAAAAACCTCTTCGCACACTATTCGCATATCATCGCTTACCTCAGCCATAACGGTTGGTTCAAAGTATCTTTCCTCTCTTTTGCCGCCAGTTAGTATAACAGCCCCCTCAGCAACCGCCGAAGCTACCCAGTTTTCGGCTCTTTTCGCCGCATCTTCATTGATAAGAGGCCCCAAAAAGGTATCCTCATCTAGCGGGCTACCCAGTTTCATTTGCGATACCTCTTTTTTTAACGCTTCGCAAAAATCGTCATATATCTCCTCATGAGCGTAAATTCTCTGAAGCGATATGCACACCTGCCCAGAGTTAACAAAAGCTCCCACTGCGCATTTTCTAGCCGCATCCGCTATGTCGGCGCTTTTGTCTATATATGTGGCGGCATTTCCGCCAAGCTCCAAAGATATTTTTTTAATTCCGGCATGCTGCGTAATTATTTTGCCAACAGCAGCCGAACCGGTAAAGCTAATAACTCTTGGAATATCGCTAGCAACAAGGGCATTGCCAACATCGGCATCCCCATATACAAGACTAAGGGCATTTGGCGAGGCATAAGCGCTCTCAATAAAAAGCTTTACAAAACTATATGCCGTATATGGCGCTTCAGGGGTTGGTTTTAGCGCTACGCTATTGCCCATAACGAGAGCTGGAGCTAGCTTGTGAGCTACAAGATTTAGCGGAAAATTAAAAGGGGTAATAGCCACCACAACGCCGCACGGTACTCTTTGGTAAAAAGCAAGCGCTTTTTTGCCGCTTGGCATGGCATCTGTTGCGATCGTCTTGCCGCCCACCTCTAATGCAAGCGAAGCTGTAAGTCTCAATGTCTCAATGCATCTATCCACCTCAATACGGCTAAATCTTATCGGCTTACCAACCTCCATAGTGATAATTCTCGCAAACTCCTCTTTTCTTGCCGCAAGCTTATCCGCCACATCGTTTATCCACGCTATTCTTTGAAACAACGGCGTATTTTTGGCTAGCACAAAAGCCTCTTTTGCGACAATAAGAGCCTCTTTAGCTCTATCAACTCCACATTTTGCATACTCTCCAATTTTTGCCCCATCAATAGGCGAAAAAGAGTCAATATGCTCTAGTGCGATAATTTCTCTGGAGCCTATAAATATGTTTGATTTGTACATTTTTCCCACCCCGTTTTATTTTTGTAAATGCTAGAGTGTTATAATACGAAATATATATTTTTAAAGGGCTTTTATATGAGCAAACAGATCAAAAAAGTAGTTTTGGCATACTCAGGGGGGCTTGATACAAGCGTAATTTTAAAATGGCTTGAAGCAACTTACGGGTGTGAGGTGGTC